>JADGRK010000115.1 GCA_017880985.1 Rhodoferax sp.
CTGGTCGAGCAAGGCACGCAGATCGAAATCGACGCGGGCTATGTGATTGCCAGCGCGCCCAATTTGACGGCCGAAAACATTGCCTTTAACGAAGTCGCCCGGCGCGCTATTCAAACTGACCCCGACTTTCATGGCGGGCATTTCTATGCGCACGGCACCGTGCCCAAGCGCGGCCTGCGCATCGCCCGCATGATTGGCCACATCACCTATCTGAGTGACGACGTGATGAACGAGAAGTTTGGCCGTAAATTGATTGCCACGGCAGGCGCGGGGGCCGCAGTGAGCGACGCCGGGCCGCCCCAAGGCGCGAAGGCCCCTTTGGGGGGCAGCGCAGCACGCGAAGCGGCAAGCGTGGGGGCCTATCTCTTCAGCACGCTGGAGGCCGAGTTTCAAATCGAGAGCTACCTGCGTTACCAGGGCGACAAGTTTGCCGAGTACTTTGACGCCAATACCTACCTGCTGATTACCCGCGCGCTCGACTACTTTGATCCGGCCCGAGCCTACGGCGGCAATTTGAGTCTGGCGCTGGGGCGTGCTACCGCCAAGTTTCTACTGGTGAGCTTTAGCACCGACTGGCGCTTTGCGCCCCAACGCAGCCGCGAGATCGTCAAGGCGCTGCTCCACAACAAGCGCGACGTCAGCTACGCCGAGATCGACGCGCCCCACGGGCATGATGCCTTTTTGCTTGATGACGCCCGCTACATGGGCGTAGTAGGCTCTTATTTCGATAGCATTGCCGCCCCGACGGAGGTGGCAGCGTGAACCCCCGTGCACAGGTCAACGCGACCCAACTGGCGATTGCCGAGCTGGTGCCCAAGGGGTCGCGCGTGCTGGATCTGGGTTGTGGCGACGGTGCCATGCTGGCGCACTTGCAGCAGGCGCGCGGCTGTAGCGGCTACGGCATTGAGATTGCCGATGCCAACCTGCTGGCCTGTGTCAAGCGCGGCGTCAACGTGATTCAGCTCAACCTGGACCAAGGCCTGACTTTATTTGAGGATGCCTCGTTCGACGTCGTGCTACAGATCGACACCCTGCAACACCTGCGCAATGCCGAGGTGATGCTGCTTGAGACCGTGCGTGTCGGCCGTATCGGTATCGTGGCCTTTCCCAATTTTGCCCACTGGCCGAATCGTTTAAGCGTGCTGCGTGGGCGCATGCCGGTAACCCGGCGGCTGCCCTACCAGTGGTACGACACGCCCAACATCCGTGTCGGCACCCACGCAGACCTTGGCATTCTGGCGCACAAAAGCGGCCTCAAAGTGCAAGACAGCTTTGGCATCCAGAACGGCAAGACGGTGCGGTTTGCACCGAATCTGCTGGCCGGTACCTCGGTCTACACGCTGTCGCGCTAGCGTGGTTGCGAGCGCTGAGTTGCATTAGCGGTTGTCAATTCTTGCGTTGCTATTATTTTATGAGTACTTGCCGCATATCAGACTGGTCTGGCGGTCGATTCTGCATCAAAATCAAGCGGGGTTAGAGACGCTGGCACCTGTGCGACACTGGGTCGCTGCATTCAGTACACCCTTCGCGTCATGCCCCGCTTCGCCGCCAACCTGTCTTTTCTATACACTGATTTGCCCTTTCTGGACCGCTTTGAAGCGGCGGCCAGGGACGGTTTCAAGGCGGTGGAGTATTTGTTTCCCTACGCCTGGCCAGCGCGAGAATTGGCAGCCCGGCTGCGCGCACACGGTTTGCAGCAAGTGCTGTTCAACGCAGTGCCAGGAGGCATGGATGCGCTCTCGGTACAAGAGGCCTGGGACGCTGGCAGGCGCGGCCTGGCCTGCCTTGCGGGTCACGCGGCTGAGTTCAAAGCCGGTGTGACGCTGGCGCTGGACTATGCCGAGGCGCTGGCTTGCCCGCGCATTCACCTGATGGCCGGATTGGCACCGGCAAATGCGCACCGCGCTGAACTGCAGGCCACCTATGTGCGCAACCTGCGCTGGGGCGCGTTGCAAGCTGCAGAGCGCGGTGTGGAGGTGCTGATTGAACCGATCAATCTGCGCGACATGCCAAGCTATTTTTTGAGTCGCCAGGACCATGCGCATGAGACCCTGGCTGCGGTCGGTGAGCCCAATCTGAAAGTCCAGATGGATCTGTACCACTGCCAGATTGTCGAAGGCGATGTGGCCATGAAGCTGCGTCAGTACCTGCCCAGCGGCCGTGTTGGCCACATCCAGGTCGCCGGTGTGCCCGAGCGCCACGAGCCCGATACGGGCGAGCTCAACTACACTTATCTTTTCGATTTGCTCGACGATTTGGACTACCCCGGTTGGGTCGGTTGCGAGTACCGGCCGCACTTGAGTGCACAGCCTGGTGGCACCTCGGCTGGGTTAGGCTGGCGCAAGCCCTGGCTTTGATAGCCTACGATCGCTGCGGCAATGACAAACGTGGCATGATCCCCAAAAATTATCAGTGAACCGACTCAGGAGTCTTGAATGAACGCCAGCGTCCCCAAATCGATTTTGAATGCCGCCCAAACGTTGGGGCAGGTCAGCCAGGCTTGGGACGACGACATCGTTCAACAACTCAGCGATTACATTGCCATTCCGGCCAAGTCACCGATGTTTGATGCCGACTGGGTGCAGCACGGTTTTATTGACAGCGTGGTGCGCAATGCGGCGGCCTGGGTCGAGGCGCAAAAGGTGGCCGGCCTGACGCTGGAAATCATCCGCCTGCCCGGGCGCACGCCGCTGCTGTTTTTCGAAGTGGCTGCCGCCCCGGGTGCTGGACCTGTTGATCCCGACCGACCCGCGTCAGGCCAGACCGTCTTGATGTACGGTCACCTCGACAAGCAGCCTGAATTTACCGGCTGGCGCAGTGACCTGGGGCCGTGGACACCCAAGTATGAAGATGGCAGGCTCTATGGTCGTGGCGGCGCCGACGATGGCTACGCCATTTACGCCGCGATCACCGCCATTCAGGCCCTCAAGACCCAGCAAGCGGCGCACCCGCGCCTGGTTGGCCTGGTGGAAACCTGCGAAGAGAGCGGCTCGTATGACCTGCTGCCCTACATCGATGCTCTGCGCGAGCGTCTGGGCGATGTCGCCCTGGTGATTTGTCTGGACTCGGGCGCGGGCAATTACGACCAGCTCTGGCTCACCAGCAGTTTGCGTGGCATGGCCAGCGGCACGCTCAAGGTCGAGGTATTGACCGAGGGGGTGCACTCGGGCGATGCCAGCGGCCTGGTGCCATCGAGCTTCCGGATCCTGCGTCACCTGCTGGATCGGCTGGAGGACAGTGCCAGCGGTCGCCTGCTGCCGACGCAGTTTCATTGCCAGGTGCCGGCGGACCGCTTGGCGCAGGCCCAAATCACCGCGGCGATTCTCGGCGACGAGCTGTACCAGCGTTTTCCCTGGGCGCATTACGACTGCGGCGGCGCCAGCCAGACCGTGCTGCCGACTACCACCGACCCATTGCAGGCGCTGCTCAACCGCACCTGGACGCCCACGCTCAGCGTGACCGGTGCCCAAGGTCTGCCAGACCTGAAAGATGCCGGCAATGTGCTGCGGCCTTTTACGGCCTTCAAGCTCAGCCTGCGCCTGCCGCCACTGGTGGACGCAGCGCAGGCAGTGCAGCAACTCAAAGCCTTGCTGGAAGCCTCCGCGCCGTACCAAGCCCGGGTGACGTTCGAGGGCGAGGCCAGCGCCACTGGCTGGAATGCGCCCAGCACCGCACCCTGGTTTGAGCAGGCCCTGAATACAGCATCCCTTGACTACTTTGGCGCACCCTGCGGCTACATCGGCCAGGGCGGCACCATCCCGCTGATGAACATGCTCTCCACCGGATTTCCCAAAGCGCAGATGATGGTCTGCGGCGTGCTCGGCCCCAAGAGCAATGCCCACGGGCCGAATGAATTCCTGCATGTGCCTTATGCCAAGAAGCTCACTGCGGCAGTGGCGCAGATCATCGCCCAGGTGCCCTGATGACTGCCGACAGCACGCTGTCCACTTTTGTTGCCCTTGATGGCGACAATCTGGCGGTGCAGGACTGGCCGCTGGAGAAGGGAAAAAGCCTGCGTGGTGTGGTCATTCTGGTGCATGGTTTGGGCGAACATGCCGGCCGTTACGACGCGTTGGCGCGTCGGCTCAATGGCTGGGGTTTCGCGGTGCGCGGTTTTGACCAGTATGGCCATGGTGAGTCGGGTGGACCACGCGGCGGCTTGCCCACGGATACCCGTCTGCTGGACGACCTGGCTGACCTTGTGGACAGCACCCGTGCCCGCATGCGCCGCAAGACGCCATTGATCCTGCTCGGGCACAGTATGGGCGGTTTGGTAGCAGCGCGGTTTGTCTCGCTCGGTCTGCGACCCGTGGCGGGCCTGGTGCTTTCCTCGCCGGCGCTGGACCCGGGACTCAATCCGGTTCAAAAGTTGCTGCTGGCGCTGCTGCCCAAAATCGCCCCCAATTTGCGGGTTGGCAACGGGCTTGATGCGTCACTCATTTCACACGATCCGGGCGTCGTCGCGGCTTACCGCGCAGACAAACTGGTGCATGACCGCGTGTCAGGTCGGCTGGCACGCTTTATCGCCGACGCTGGACCCGCGACGGTGGCGCTGGCTCCCAGCTGGCAAGTTCCCACCTTGCTGCTCTACGCCGGGGCTGACAAACTGGTCAACCCGGCTGGTAGTCGGGCCTTTGCGGCAGCGGCGCCCAAGCAGCTGGTGAGCGCCCACTGTTTTGAGACGCTGTATCACGAAATCTTCAATGAACTCAAGTCTGAACCTGTTTTTGCCGAGCTCAGAAAGTGGCTTGATGCCCGGTTTTAGGATGGAGCGCAATCCCTTTCGGCCAGGCCGGCCGGCACTTGCGTAAACTGCAACTTTGATAACGGAGCCCACAAAATGAAAATTCTTCTCGCTGTTGACGGCAGCAGCTACACCAAAAAAATGCTGGCTTACCTGGCGACGCATGACAACCTATTTACCCCAGCCAACGACTACGCCGTGTTCACAGTGCAGCCGCTGCTGCCTCCGCGGGCCCGCGCCGCAGTCGGTAAAGACACTGTGGAAAAATACTATGAGGAGGAAGCCGAGAAAATACTCGCTCCCGTATCCAAGTTTTTAGTGCGCCATGGCATCGACGCCAAGAGCGGCTGGAAAGTCGGTCATGTGGGCGAAACAATTGCCAGGTTCGCCGTCAATGGAAAATTCGACATGGTGATGATGGGCTCGCATGGGCACGGCACACTGGTTAACCTGGTGATGGGTTCGGTAGCCACTCAGGTGCTGGCGAACTGCAAAGTGCCGGTGCTGCTGGTGCGATAACGCGCTCGGACCTTTTATGGCATGGCTAATGTTGCGCCAGCGTTGCGGCGGCGGCGCCAGTCAGTGCGGCCGTGAGCGCGTCGAGCACCACCGAGTCCAGGTTCCAGCAATGCCAGAACAGTTCAACCGGCAAAGCGTGCCCGGGGGCAATGTCCACCAGGCGACCGCTGCGCAAATGCTCGCTGGCCTGTAGCTCAGGTAACACGCTGAAGCCCCAGCCGGCCAGCACGGCTCGCACCTGACCTTCCGAGCTGGGCACGTATAACTGGCTCAAGCCTACGCGTTTCAGCCCAAAGGCACGTCCGACGAACTCGGACTGCAAATCATCCTTGCGGTTGAACGCCACGAATGGCACACTGCGAAAGTTGTGTGCCGACAAGCCATTGGGGCAATGCTCGGCGGCGTAGGCCGCTTCAGCCACCGCCACATAGCGCATGGCGCCCAATGGCGTCATCTTGCAGCTCCGCAACGCCTGCTTGAGGGTGGTGACACAACCCAACACGCGGCCCTCGCGCAGCCACTCAATGGTGAAGTCCTGATCATCGGTGATGACCTCCAGGCCCAGGCCCTGGCGCGCCAGAGCGCTCAAGGCTGGCAAGGCCCAGGTGGCAATGCTGTCGGCGTTGATGGCAATGGATATCCGCTCCACGTCAGCGCCGCTGCCTGCCGCACCTGGCGCCAGTTCTTTGAGGTCGCGCTCCAGATCAGCCCGCAGCAACCGCATCTGCATCGCGTGCTTGAGCAGCAGGCGCCCGGCTGAAGTGGCCTTGAGTGGGCGGCTGCGCACGATCAGGACCGCCCCCACCTGAACTTCAAGTGAACGCAGGCGCTGCGACACCGCAGACTGGGTGATCGAGAGGCGCACCGCAGCCCGCTCAAAACCGCCCTCTTCCACAATCGCGGCGAGGCACTCCAGGGCATCGGGGTCAAAAGTGCTCATGTCTGTACGCCTAATGTTTTCTAATACTGTTTGATTTTACTTTTCATATTGCAGTGCATCCGCGACACTACCGAGGAAACCAGTCTCGCCAACACAACGCAAATTTCGGTTAGTCAAGCAGCACGCGGCGGTGGGGAAGGTGCCAACAGCCTGGACTGAATCTTTGACGCGGGGAGCCTGCGTTCCAGCGACGTGACTTGATAAGCATCAAATCATCCTGATCTTCGTCAGCGTAAGCTTCACGGCGGAAGCTCCCATGCAACAAGTCCATCAACCCGCTGTCGCCGATGCCTTTTATCCCGGGCAGAACTTGCCCGCGCCGTTTTACCGGCGCGAGGTGTATCGTCACATCTCGAACATGTCGCAGCGGGCGGATGCTGTAGCGAACGTGTCTGGCATGGTGGTGAAAGAGCTATCGTAAGTCAACAAGGTATTCGCTGGAAGCAAAAAATGCCCGTTTCCAAAATCATCGCGGCGCAGTTGCGCCTCACCGTTGATCCCGGCTCGCTCGGGTTCTCGGAGACATCGGAGCTGCTGCAAGACGCGCTACCCTGGATCGGGCAGGAGCGTGCCGAAAAGGCGGCGCGCTTCGGTCTGGCGATGGATCAGACCGACTACAACCTGTTCGTGCTCGGAGAAGTCGGCAGCGGCCGCGCTTCCCTGTTGCGCCAAGTGATGCAGGAGGCCGCAGCCAACCGATCCGTGCCGACCGACCTCTGCTACCTGCACAATTTTGATGCGCCTGAGCGGCCGGGCGCCCTGCGCCTGCCGCCCGGGCAGGGGCGCCTGCTGCGTCAGCTCATGTTGCAGATGACCAAGGACCTGCAGTCAGAGATTCCACAGCGCCTGCTGGGACAGGATTTCAAGGACGAAAGCGAACGTATCGAAAAGACTTTCAAGGCCGAAGAAAGCAAAGCTTACGCGGAACTCGATGCCTTTGCAGAAGCACGCAGCTTCACCCTGTATCGCGAGGAAGGACGCCTGATCTTCACTTTGCGGGGCGAAAAGGGTCAGGCGTTGACAGAAAACGAAGCGCTGGCCCTGCCGAAGGAGCGGCGCACTGAAATCAGTCAGGCTGAACTGGATCTGCGCGCCGAAATTGCCCGGTATTTGGAAAAGACGAGACCCATGGAGCGGGTGATGAATGAGGGCCTGGCGGCGTTGAAGCGCCAGGTCGTCAAGCCGCTGATGGAGCGCGAGTTGCAGGAAATTCGCAATGGGCTGAA
>JADGRK010000006.1 GCA_017880985.1 Rhodoferax sp.
GGTCATAGGCAATGCGCGCTTGTTGCGGCGTGAGCGCATGCAAGGGCACCTGGTTGGCGCGCGCCATGCGGTCGAGCACACTGTGCATGGCAGGCGTCAGCAATGCGTGCGGGTTACGGCGGTGACTCATCAGAATGCGGGTTGTTGTTGAAGTTCAGTTTTGATCCTACACCGCAAACCACCGTGGCCGCAAAATAACGCTGGCCGCAGCGGGAAATCTTAAACGTGACACAGGCCTGCATGAAAAGTAAACTTGATAGCGTCGAGTGGGCCAGTTCTATCCATCCGGCGTGTCCAACCAACATTTTTGAAAGAAATATCATGATGATCAATCAAACCACCGTTACCGACTTCCAGCCTCATCGCATCCAGACGCTTCCATCGCCCGTTGGCGCATGGAATGCGCCAACCATGACAGAGGAACGACTTCCGTTCACCGTGCGGTTGGTACGGAACGAAAATGACTTGCAGAAAGCAGTGCATATCCGCCACGCAGCGTATGCGCGCCATCTGCCGGAGTTCGCCCAAACGCTCAAAACACCCGAGACCGCAGACGCTGAAAAGGGCGTGGTTGTGTTGCTTGCGGAATCGAAGCTGGATGGTTCCCCGTTGGGCACCATGCGCATCCAGACAAACGAGTTCAAACCGCTCTGCCTGGAGCAATCGGTCGCGTTGCCACCCTGGCTCAAGTCACTGCGACTGGCAGAGGCAACCCGCTTGGGCGTCACGGATGAAAAGGGTGGACGCCTCGTCACAACCATACTCTTCAAGGCCTTTTTTCAGTATTGCCAGCAAACCGGCATCGAATGGATGGTCGTCGCGGGCCGTGCGCCCGTCGATCGGACCTATGCCCGCCTGATGTTCGAGGACGTATTTCCCGGCATGGGCTACATTCCCCTGGCCCACGCCGGCAACCTGCCGCACCGCGTGATGTCATTCAATGTTGAGACAGCAGAAGTACGCTGGGCCCGGGCCAAACATCCCCTGCTCGGTTTCATGTGCCAAACACATCATCCAGACATCAACCTCGGCGGCCCGCGTCGGCAGAACGTCCCGGATATGGCAATATCGGCATTCCCGGGTCAGGGAGCAGCATTTCCCATGTAAGCGGGCATGACCGGGTACCAGCAGGTCCAACCGATCCTCCCCGCTGCAAGCTGGGCCCACATGGTCCACCTTGCGCATCCTCAAGCCTGTCGACGAGCCAGCAGATCTGGCTGGCGCCGTGCTGCGCGTCTCTCGCCCGCGACAAATCCGAACATGGCGCTTTTTTGGGGGCCACAGACACCTCAAAAATTAGGAAAATTGACGCTAAAAATCAAAAGCATTTACATTATGTTGTCGTAACAACCCTTTGATTCATATGTTGTTTTTTCTGATGCCTTTGTTTAAATTCTCTTGTCGTTTGTTCAGGACCGGTGTAATGTCCGATTTTTGTAATGTTTCCTGAAACGTGAAACGAAGAATTATGTAGGTTGCTGGATAAATAACCCGGAACGACACAGCACATGTTTTTTTGGTGAATTTCCAGCCAGGAGTAATGAACGAAATGCCAGCACAATCAGGGCTTTGCCGCAAGTGGCTCTATCAGCTCAACCAGGGGCTCGATCTGCTGCTGCATGTATTTTCGATCTACGCCCTGCCCATTCTTATCGGACTGGTGTCTTTGCTAGCCTTTTTTGCCTGGAAGACGCAATACCCGATAGCCGAACCGCAACAGCTGCAAATTCGGGTGATCAAAGGGTCAGCCGCCGTGGTGGATCCTGCGCAGGCCTTGGCACAGTTGCGGGAGAGCTCGATCAGTCAATTCCACGACACGCAGCTGTCGGAAGCGCCCATCTGGTTTTCTTTCATTGTTCCCAAAGAAGTTGAAACCACGCCCCTGATGGTCGAATTTCCCTCGCGGCATGCCGTGGACATCGCCTGCTGGGATGCGAAGACACTGAAAGCGCTTGGTAATGGCACCCGCCAAGGCACAGCGGGCGAAATTTCTGCAGTCAAGGCGGGTTTTGCGCTGGAACTCAGTCCAGCACTCAAAGACGGCCAGGTGATGTGTCGCACCAGTGCCATCGGCCCGGCCCGTCTTTCGGCCCTGATTTGGCGAGCTAACGATTTACAAACTTCTGCCCAGGAATTTCACCGCAAGTCCGGCCTGCTGGACGGCGGGATCATCGTACTGGCCATTTTTGTGCTGATCACGGCTTTGATCAATCGAAACGGCCTGTACGTCTTGTTCGCGGCTTGGCTCGTGGTCAATCTGAGAATGGGGGCTCTTTCTGCCGGATGGGATACGCAGTGGCTTGGGTACATAGTGCCCTATGACTGGTTGTTACAAGGCAGGATGATCACCATTACCCTGTACTACGTGCTGACCCTGATACTGTTCACTTCACTTTTCAGGGATGATTTATTGCGCATTGGACATGAGGCGCTGGTGCGAGTATTTCAGTGGACATGTTTTCCCCTGCTCATACTGTCAAGTTTTCTGCCATCCGCTTCGTATCTACCGTTGTTTTGGCCCATTGTTGGTGTTGGCATCTGTATGTTGGCATACCTTCTGGTTCGTATTCTGCGAAAAACACGTTCCCGGGTAGCAATGTGGTACAGCGCCGCCATCAGCGTCACCCTGGTCGCAAGCCTGTATGAGGTTTTATCAGCGGCACTGGGAATCAAAGGACTGATCGGATCGGTCAACAGCGTCACCGCGGCCTCGTCGTCAAGCCTGCTGGCGGCTTTGGCGATTGCTGAACAAATGCGGCAGGAGCATGTGCAGCGTCTGGAAGTTCAGGCCGAACTGGAGCACACCTACGAGGCCATGCCCATCGGTTTGTTCACCCTGGACATGCACGGCCGCTTTTTGAGTGCCAATCCAGCCCTACTCGGGATGGTGGGCTCGAATGTGCTGGGCGATGGAGGAAACGCCTGGCAGCAGTATTTCGACGAGGGTGCCTGGACACGGCTGTATGAAATGGTGCACAACAAACAGGTGGACGAAATCGAACTCAACGGCAACCCGTCATTTGGTTTCACGGGTTCAAAACGCTTTCTGGTCAAGGCAACCCTGGCCCGCGAGAAGATCGAGGGTTCCCTGCAAGACATCACCGAAAAGTCGAAAGCCACCGAAGATCTGCATTTTCTGGCCAGCCATGATTCATTGACCAAAGTGCTGAACCGGCGCGGTATTGAGAATGCGTTCACCGGCGCCGCCAGGCGGCTCACTGGTGGCAACGCCGGGATGGCCATGGCTTATCTCGACCTTGACCGTTTCAAGCTGATCAATGACCTGTTTGGCCACAGCGCTGGCGATCAGGTGCTGCAACAAATCTGCACGCGCGTGTCGAGCCTGCTTTTCCGCACTCATCAATTTGGCCGCGTCGGCGGCGACGAATTTGTCATCGTTTTTCCCGATACGCCCATCGTACTGGCTTCGCTCATGTGCCGAGGCATCATCGACTGCATTGGCACCCAGCCCTACCAGGTTGGCGACAATGCGTTCAGTGTGCGGGGTTCGGTCGGACTTATCGAGGTCAGCGTTGGTATGCAGTTCAATGATGCCATGTCCACCGCCGACCGCGCGTGTCGCCAGGCCAAGGCTGGCGACGGCGACGGCCTGGTGGTGTACGAGAGACACGCCCTCGCGTTCAAACAGCATGAGGCCGAACTCAAACTGATTGCGCTGCTTGCCACCCCTAACGCCACCGATGGCCTGTACCTCGAAATGCAGCCCATCATGTCACTGACGGCTCCGCATGAATCACTTAACTTTGAAGTGCTGCTGCGCATGCGCGACCCGGATGGCCAGATCATTAGCACCGACCGCCTGATAGCGGCAGGTGAAGCCAGTGGACGAATGGGCATGATTGACCGCTGGGTCCTGTCAACCGCGCTGGCCTGGCTGAACAATAGCTACACGCAGATGGAGCACACAAAATTCATTTGCATGAATTTGAGCGGTGCTTCACTGAACGATGAGAGGTTCCTGGAGGATATCTATGCCATGCTTGAGCAAAATCTGCATATCGTTGACAAGCTGTGCCTTGAAATCACCGAAAGCGTGGCCTTGCACGATTTGGGAAACACCCGGCGTTTCGTGGAAAAAGTGCGCGGCTACGGCGCCAAAATCGCGCTGGATGACTTTGGCGCGGGTTACACCTCGTTCTCGTACTTGAAGGAATTCAAGGCCGACTTGCTGAAGATCGATGGCAGCTTCATCGTCAACATGAACAATCACCCCGCCAACACCGCCATTGTCGAAGCCATCGTCAGTCTGGCCAGGAACCTGGGCATGAAGGTGATTGCTGAGTGGGCTGAGGACAATGCTACGGTGCAGACCCTGGCCGAGATCGGGGTCGATTACGTACAGGGATTCGCGGTGGCCCGCCCCCAGGACCCCGCCAAGCTGCTCGCAGCCCGGTCGTCGGCCAGCTTTATTCAGGATGAGGCGCTGGCCCAATATGTAAACCTGATTGGAATGTCAGGTCAGTTGCAGGCGCGAGCGGATATGTTTTCTGAAGTGGACGTTATCAACGTGCATTAGATTCTGCAATCTATTCGTCGCCGGCCCCCATCGGGCGTGGCTGTCGCTTCTCAACTGCATAGCGCAGCAGCGCGGCGGTGCGGAAGATGCCATGTGCAAACTTGCCGTAGGGCATGGTGGCAAACAGTGCCATCACCATACCCAGGTGCAGCGCCAGCAGTGCAGGAAGCGCGGGTGTACTGCGCGCCAGCCACAGCGCCAGCCCGCTGGCACTGGTGAGAAACAGCAAGGCAATGAAACCCAGGTCCATCGGCTTTTGCGCGGCATCGCCGTGTTCGGGGGCGCGCCGCAGGTTCAGCTTGAGCAGGCTCGCCGTGCCCAGCAATAGGCTGATGCCGCCCGAAACGCCCAGCAACTTGGGCAAGCTGTAACGATCGTAGGGCGCATCCCAGCCCAACAGATAGTGGTAAACCGTGGCCACACTGGTGGCCGCAAAGCACAACATAAAGCCATAAAACGTCAGATGGTGGGCCCGGCGACGCGCCAACGTGAATGCATCGTCTTCGTTGTTGCAGCCCTGGCCGTGACCGCCGCCGAGGTAAGTCATGCGCAGCACGTTTTGGGTGGCTTCAGACGCAGCCGGTGCGCTCAGGGGTTGACCCGTGGTGGCGGGTGCGATGTCACGCCAAAAGCGGCGCACCCCCAAACCCAGCGCCAGCACGGCAAAAAGAAACACCGGTGCAAACAGGCCAACCAATAGATTGTGCCCAAACAGGTCGTAAAAATTGCCTGTCACGCCACCCCACAGCGTGCCGTTCAAGGCCAGCGCAAGCAACAGAAAAAATGCCAGCCCGGCGGCCAGCGCCAGTGACAGCGTCAGCCCGTTGCGCTGGTACAGCACGCCCAGAACGGCGGGCCAGGCGTAGTCTGAATAGGTCTGAACCCGCACCCGAGCCATGGCTTGCGGCACGTTCACGGCAAACTCATGCGGTGGCGCGTACTGGCAGGCGTGCAAGCAGGCACCGCAGTTGTGACACAGGTTGGCCATGAAATGAATATCGGCCTTGCCAAATTCGAGCCGTCGCGTCATGGCCGGGAACACCGCGCAAAAGCCTTCACAGTAGCGACAGGCATTGCAGATCTGCATTTGGCGGGCCACTTCGGCCTCAGGCGCGGTCAGCACCAGTTCGCCGTTGGCCAGGGCTTTGGCGTCGCGGGCGAGCGCTTCAAACTGCTGCATGATGCGCTCCTGAATGCATAGCTGCCTGGGCAGCCTGCGTGCCCGCTATCCGCCCAAAAGCGGTGCCAATCGACATGCCGACACCGGCCGTATAGCCCTTGCCCAGCACATTGCCCGCCATCATTTCGCCCGCCACAAACAAGTTGGGGCTGGCGCTGCCACCAAAGTGCACGGCGGCGGTCTGGTCTGTCCTCAAGCCCAGATAGGTAAACGTCACGCCAGGCCGTAGCGCATAACCGTAAAAAGGTGCGGTGTCTATGGGGCGCGCCCAGTGGGTTTTGGCTGGCAACACGCCGTCGGTGTGGCAGTTGTCCAGGGTGGTATGGTCAAAATTGCCCACGCGACAGGCCGCATTGTAGGTGGTCAGGGTGTTCATGAAAGTGGCCTCGTCCAGACCCAGTTGCCCAGCCAGCTCTGGCAAGGTGTTGGCCTTGACCCCGGGAAACACCGGCGGCATGAAGCGCCCTACCGCCTTGGCATCGATGATGCAATAGGCGATCTGGCCCGGCTGCTGCGCCACCAGGCGGCCCCAGATGGCGTAGCGCTTGGGCCAAAAGTCTTCGCCTTCGTCATAAAAGCGCCGGGCCGTCCGGTTGACCACGACTCCCAGCGACACACAGTCAATACGGGTGCAAATACCGCCGTCATACAGCGGCGCGCGTGCATCAATCGCCACCATGTGCGCCTGAGTGGCATCACCTATCGCATCCGCCTTGTGGTCATCGAGCATGTGGCGCAGCAGCACGCCCTGGTTGAAACGCGTGCCGCGTATCAAAAAATTGTCAGCCGGCCATTCGCCGCGTTCGTTTTGACCCCAGGCCTGGCGCAGCCATTCGCGGTTGGACTCAAAACCACCGGCGGCCAGGACGCAGGTTTTGGCAGTGATACGTTCGCGTTGAATGCTGCCATCGGCCTGTTTCACATCGACCTGGGCGGCAATGAAGCGACCGTCCTTCACTTCAAGGCGATCAGCCAGACACTCGTAACGCACCTGAATGCCCAAATCGGCAGCACTGCGGTAGTAGGCATTCATCAACGCCTTGCCGCCACCCATGAAGAACGCATTGGTGCGGGCCGTGTGCAAGGCACCCGACAGCGAGGGTTGAAAGTGCACGCCATGGCTGCGCATCCAGGGGCGGCAGTTGCTGCTGGCGCGAATCACCAGGCGCGCCAGCGCCTCGTTGGTCAAACCGCCGGTCACCTTGAGCAGGTCTTGCCAGAACTCTTCTTCACCGTAGGTTTCCATCAACACGTCTTGCGGCGAGTCGTGCATGCAGCGCAGGTTGCGGGTGTGGGCCGAGTTGCCAGCACGCCAGGCGCGCGGCGCGGCCTCCAGCACCAGCACGCTGGCACCGGCTTCGCGAGCCATCAGCGCGGCGCATAGCGCGGCGTTGCCGCCGCCAATCACCAGCACATCGAGTTCAGGACGTTCTTGCATGCTCAAAACCATTCAATTGATCGAAAATGACGCTTCAACATGACGCTTCTTTCTGCGCATCGATCCACGTGGCGCCAACCCACAAGCCTTGGCGCACCAGCGTTTTGGCCACGTCAGCCAACACCACGCGTGCGGCCAGCGCGGCGGGCGAGAGTTCATCGTCTGACAGGCTGCACAACAGGTTTTGCCGCTTCACCAAGGGATCAGAAATCCGGGCCATGTGGAAGCGCTGGTCTGCATCAGCAAATCGAGCCACCGCCGCGCCAGGTTGCAGGGTGGCACCCAGCCCGTCGCCCACCGCTTCCATCAACATGGCCAGCGAATCAATTTCCAGCACCACTTTTGGGCTCACTTGGGCACGGGCAAAAGCGGCATCGAGCGTGCTGCGCAAACCGTGTGGACCGGTCGGCAAAATCAGTGCCTCGTCCTGCAGTTGTGCCAGTTCCAGGCTGAGCGGCATGTCAGCACGGGTATGCGCGCGTGCCGACACAAAAAACAAGTCTTCTTCCAGCATGGGCACCACACACCAGCGCCGGGCCGCTTTCAGGCTGTCGCTGGCCCGCACACGCGAGTCAAACAGCACCGCCAGATCAAGCTGGCGCGCGTTGAGCATAGTCGCCAGATGGCCTGACAGAGTTTCCACCATGTGCAGGCGCACGTCGGGATAGCGCCTACGCATGGCGCGCATCAGGGGCAGGCCCAGCACGGCCGCCGTGGTAGGTGCCAGGCCCACGCTCACGGTGCCCGTCAGCCGTGCCTGCTGCGCAGCGCGCCTGGCCTGGTCGGCATGGCGCAGTGTCAGTTGTGCCTCGCGGTAAAACGCCACGCCGGCCTCGGTGGGTGTCACACCTTGGGAGCTGCGTTGCAGCAAGCGCGTGCACAGTTCCCCCTCAAGGCGGCTGATCTGCTGACTCAGGCCCGACTGCACCAGGCCCATGTCGAGCGCGGCCCGGCTCAAGCTGCCCAGTTCCACCACGCGCACAAAATAGCGCAGTTGCTTGAGTTCCATGGGGACGACAAAGCCTATTTGGCGTTGGCTTCCTTGCGAACGGCCTCAATCAGGTCTCTACCAATGCGCGGTGCCATTTCTTCCTGAACCGGTGCCATGGCCTTGACCCAGAGCGCTTTTTCCTCGGGCGTTGGCGTGTAAATGGTGGTCTTACCAGAAGCCTTGATGGCGGCAACGGCCTTGAGGTTGTCTTCTTCGGCCACCTTGTCGTTGTACTCGGTGGCTTCTTTCATGGCCGCGTTGAGTTCGGTACGAATGTCAGCCGGCAATTTGTCCCAAAACGCCTTGTTGACCACCACCACGTAACCACTAAAGGTGTGGTTGGTCATGGTCACGTGCTTTTGCACCTCAAATTGTTTTTGCGTGTACAAATTGGGCATATTGCCGTCGGCGCCATCCACCACACCGGTCTGCAAGGCCTGGTAGACCTCGGAAAACGCCATGGTTTGCGGGATGGCGCCAATCGACTTGAAGATGGCCTGATTGACCTTGGATGAGCTGATGCGAATTTTGAGGCCCTTGGCATCGTCAGGCACGTGCACCGGCCGGTTGGCGCTCAGGATGCGAAAGCCGGCGTCCCAGTACGATAGCCCCAAAAAGCCACGCGGCTCGAGTTTCTTCAGCAACGAGGCCCCCAGCGGGCCGCGCGTCACACGATGTAAACCGGCTTCGTTGGGAAACATGTAAGGCAGGTCAAACACCTCAAATTCCTTGATGCCGGCCGGGCCAAACTTTCCCGGTACGGGTGCCAGCATCTGCACCGAACCAATTTGCAGGGCTTCAAGTTCTTCCTTGTCCTTGAACAGCATGCTGTTGGGATAGACGTCAACCCTGACCCGGCCTTTGGTGCGCTCCTCGGCGCGCTTCTTGAATAGCGCAGCGGCTTGCCCCTTGGGGGTATCCACCGCTGCCACGTGCGAAAACTTGATCACGATAGGTTCTTGTGCCTGCGCGCTGGCGCCCAGCAAAAGGCCAAGGGCGGCAGTGAGCGATAAAAGCAGTTTCATTTCTTGTGTCCTGTTTATTTAATGTCGAGGGAACTCAATTTGCTGAAGGTGGCGGCATCGAATGCCGTCAAGCATTTTGCGTGATGAAGCTCAGAACTGATAACGACGCAGGCCACCATCGACCGGAATCACGGCGCCAGTGATATAGCTGGCGCGTGGGCTGGCCAGAAAAGTCACCAGGTCGGCCATGTCTTCGGGCTCGCCGTAGCGCCCCATGGGAATTTCATTCGCGCTCTGCCAGTCACGGTATTCGGGGCTGTAGTTGCGCAAGATCTGCTCGGAGTGAATCCGCCCCGGTGGAACGCAATTCACAGTGATGCCGTGCGGACCCACCATGCGCGACAGCCCCTTGGCCCAACTGTGAATCCCTGCCTTGGCGCAAAACGCACCGTTGGTGTGCTCGGGCTCGCTCTTGCCCGTGATATTGATGATGCGACCCCACTTGCGCGCAATCATCTGGTCGATCAACGCGTCGGCGACCTGACGCGGACGGTGAAAGTTGAGGGTCATGGCCTCTTGCCACCGCTCCTCGTCCACATGCAGTTCCTTGAAGCTGCGTGAGCCGCCCGCATTGTTAATCAGAATGTCCACATGCCCCAGGCCCGCCATGGCGCTATCGGCCAGCCTTTTGGCTGCATCTTCGGCATACAAATCTGATTCAATAATGACCGGAGGTTTGCCGCCAGCATCCACGATTTCCCTGGCCACGGCTTCGAGCATTGGCACGCGCCGAGCCGAGATCGCTACGCAAACGCCTTCCGCCGCCAGCGCCAGCGCAATGCCGCGACCAATGCCGGTGCTGGCCCCGGTGACCAGAGCGGTCTTGTCGATAAGTTTCAGGTCCATGGGCCTCCTAGTGATGATGGTTGGACTGTAGACTGCGATTAGCTGCAAGTGCAGACTGGTAGAACATGGGGGTATCACGAATTGTGATGGCAAAGGCTGCAGACTGCAACCGGACGAGACTTCTGACTCCCTGGCCCGGCTGCAAATCCTTGATGATGTGAGTTCGCACGACAGGCCTTCACAAAGCAGAAAGCCTGGACCCGTGAGGGTCCAGGCTCCAAAAATGCCCACTCCGCCTGCAAACCCGATAGCTTGATCTTCTTCTCTGATCGAGTGGGAATTTGAATTACGGCACCAGAACCAAGTTCTGCGTTGCATCCGCCGCGGAAATGTCCTTGCTGGACGATTGGGTCTGGTAGCCTGTCGCGGACCCTTCAATGGTGTATTTACCGGCCACGCCAGCTTGCGCAACGAGCGCAATCGGCAACGTTCCGGTAGCGTATTGGCCAAGCATCGGCGCGCCAATCGGCAACGTGAGGCTATAGGCGCCAGACGCTGAATTGTCGGCGGCGACGAACTTCACCGTCACGATCGGAGCGGTAGCAAAGGTTTGCTTCGCTGCCACGTAGGCGACTTCGGTCGAACTGGTGGGATTCAAGGTGGCCGTGCCACTGACGATGTGGGTAGATGACACCGGCAATGTGATCGGTGCGACGCTGCTGCTGAGAATCGCAATGCTGGTAGCACTCGCGACTGGCACTGCGGCAATGACTGCCGTGGCATGGCCGTTTGCGGTGATAACGACATCGTAGTTGCCGGGCGCCAGGCGAGGCAGGAAGAACTCGCCGGTTTGCGCGTTTGGCGCCGCGGATTGAACTATGGCACCGTTTTGTTGTGCCGTCACCATGACGCTGCTGCCCAACAAAGCGGTACCGACAAAACCGTCAATTCCGTTCAGCACGAAGGGCACTACTTTGAGCACGGGTTTCAGCGCATAGGCTCCGTTGCCACGTTTCACAATCGACTTGCAGGCGTCGAAATCGAGCACCAGATCGACACGCTGTCCGGATGCCACGTCGAATTCATTGACCAGTTTGATCCCGCTTTGCACCGCGCTTGGGGTCACCAGTGCGGTCTCCGCCCCGCCCGTCGGGACAACCGAGTTGGCAAGGCCCACCGCGGTGTTGGGGTCCAGTACCAGGCGCAGTTGCGTGTAATGCCCCGCAGACAGTGGTGTCTCGCCAAGCTTGTCCAGCACACCATTGGTCAGGTTGAGCAGATTGATCTTTCTGGCAGGGTTCAGTGTGATATCGGTCCATCCGGCATCGGTGTCGGAGGCGGAACTGCTTTGATGCACCCGCACTTTGATGACAGTCACATTCACCGCATCAAAGCCACAGGCTGGCGCATCGGTCAGGGAAACACTCAGGGTACCGGTTGCGCTGCCACCGCTACCGCCCCCGCCCCCGCCACATCCGGCCAGCAACACCGCCAACAGCGATGCCATCAGCCATGCCAGTGATTTGGACATCAAGTGATTGTTCAAGAATTTCATCTTCCTTATCCTTTCAAAGTAACCGCGAACGGCGTCGACGAGAACTATGGGTTTGGGGCCGATCCCTATCAGGCATGCAAGTCGTCGCAAGTCTGATGAAATCGCACATTGCGCTCTTGATCGTGCTTTATCGGTGCGGTCCCAAACCTGTAGGGCATCATTCAATTCAGTGTATTGCGATTGACCATAAAGTCGCAGATGGGTCCGTGAATTCTTGTAACTCAATGAGTCTGACAAGCAAGTTTCGAATGGATGGAGTCGCCAAATGCATGAACCCAAGGCCATCGGCATAGACACTCTGGGCGGGTGGATCATCAGACAGCAGTTTGGTGACGCGTGCGTTTTGGCCAACGTTTTGGCCTGAGGGCTGGGCAACGCGAAAAATCAGGCGCAAAGTCACAGACATCTGGTCTTGATTTCTTCAGGAACGGCAATCGCCTTGATGCGATCCGGGTTGTCGGCCGGACGAATGCAAAAGGCGCGCGTCTCAACGCCTTCACACAGCACATCGTCGCCACGCTTGATGACGTGGCGAAACAGAAATGCCTTGGCGCGCCACTCCTGGATGTTGGTGTGAATTTGCAGCGTCTCGCCGTAGGTCGCAGGGCGCAGGAACTTGACGTTGATCTCCAGCAGGGGGTCACCAATGATGCCGGTGGTCTTGACCAGTTCCCGCCAGGGCGGCACGCCGCACTTCATGAAGAAATTAAGCGACGAGGCATCCATCCACTTGGCAAAGTTGGGAAAGAAGACGATGCCGGCGGGGTCACAATCGCCAAACATCACGTTGACTTCATAGACGACAATCCTGCTCATGGTGGTCCGATCAGGTCAATCAGCTGCCGCTGACGCGCAGCACCAGCGCCATGCCCGAGTCCCCCGCCGCGCAGCCGCCGAACAGGCCGACGCCACCGCCGCGCAACACCAGTTCCTCGATCAGTTCAATCACGCTGCGCAGACCCGTTGGGCCCTGGGGATGGCCCCAGATCAGCGAGCAACCATAGTTGTTCATCTTCTCCAGCGGGAAGCCGGTTTCACGCGCAAAGGCGATGTCGTTGACAGCGAACGGGTTATGCGTCTTGACCGCATCAACGTCCTTGATTGCCAGTCCAGCGCTCTTCAATGCAGCCTGGGAGGCTGGCGCCACGGCCATTGGCATGTAGCCCTTGGCCACGCGCGCCTGACCGAAACCAAGCAGTTCAACCACGATCTTTGGATCGGCTGCCACCTCACACGCGAACTCGCGCGTGGTGACGATCATGCCGGCGTTGCCGTCAGCCGGATGCGTTTGTCCGCCGAAAGTCACGCTGCCGCCCGGCAGCACGGTTTTCAGCTTGGCCAGCCCGGCGGGGGTCGTGGCGAAGATGCCATCATCGCTGGCCAGCAGGCCGGTTTGCTTGCGAAAACCGGCATCGGTGATCGGGATGTCGATCATGTAGCGCTTCTGGAAGGCGCGCTCGTTGGCCAGGGCGTCCTGGTACTGGGCGTAGCGCGCCAGCGCGACCTCGTGCTGCTCGGCAGTGCCAACGCCAAACTTTGCAGCGACGTTTTCCGCCGTTTCGAGCATGGAATTCTTGGCGTAAGGGTCGCGCCCGAAATTGTCCAGCACCCAGCGCTCGGTGTGACCGCTGCCGCCCGGCGCCGTGGCATCCGGGTAATAGACGATCGGGCCATTGGAGCAACGGTCGGTGGTGATCAGCAGAGCGCAGCGGGACGAGCCATCGGCCACCTGGGCGGCGGCCATCTGGAGCACGCGGGCACTGGTGGCGCAAGCCTGCTGCACGGTCGGTCCGGCCAGGCTTTCCAGACCCATCAGGCCCGTCACATACGGCAGGCCATAGAAACTGCCCAACTGCGGATTGGTGTGCCCGAGGATGCCCATGTCGATTCGGTCGGTCGGAAAGTGTCTGGCTTCAAGCGCTTGCTTGCCGACATTGGCGGCGAGTCGAAGACTGTTCAAATGGGCGATCGGACCTTGCCACTTGGCGAAGGGTGTGGACCAATACTGGCCGTAGGGAATAAACGCGTTGGACATGGTGTTCTCCTGAAATTAGCGGATTTGCTTTGCTTGCCATTGGGCGAAACTGGAGCCGGCGAGTGCCAGCTTCTTCAGCAGCGGCGCTGGCTGCCAGTATTGGGGATCAAGGGTCTGCTGGAACTCGATAATTTTCTCGTAAATCACCTTGAGCCCGACCGTGTCGGCGTAGAACATCGGGCCGCCGCGATAACGGGGGAAGCCGTAGCCGGCGGTATAGACCACATCGATGTCGCTGGCGCGCAGCGCAATGCCTTCTTCCAGTAGCAGCGCACCTTCGTTGATCATCGCGTACAGGCAACGCTCCAGGATCTCCTGGGCACCGGGTTTGCGCTGGGCAATCTTCAGGCGCCGGCCTTCCTCGTGCAGCAGCGCGATCACTTCCGGATCAGGCGCACGCTTGCGTTCGGCGCCGTCGTAGCGATAGTAGCCGCGTCCCGCCTTCTGACCGATCCAGCCGCGCTCGGTCAGCATCGCCGAAGGGCGGTAGAAGCCCGGATCTTTGGGCAGCAGATGCGCACGCGCCAGCCGCGTCAAATGGCCGATATCAATACCAGCCATGTCATAGACCGCGAGGATGCCCATCGCCATACCCCAGGTCTCCAGGGCGCTGTCCACCTCCTCGGGAGTGGCGCCCTCGAGCACGCAGTGTTCGGCTTCGCGTCCGTAGGGATCCATCATGCGATTGCCGATAAAACCGTAGCAGACCTTGGCGACGACACCGGTCTTCTTGATCTGCCTGGCAATCTCCAGCGCGGTGACGACGACGTCGGGAGCGGTCTTGCTGCACTGGACGATTTCAAGCAACTGCATGACGTTGGCGGGGCTGAAAAAATGCAGCCCGATCACGTCCTCGGGGCGGCGCGTGACGGCGGCGATTTCGTCGATGTCAAGCGTCGAAGTGTTGGTGCCGAGGATCGCGCCGGGCTTCGCCACGGCGTCGAGTTTGGCGAATATTTCCTTTTTCAAAGCCATGTTCTCGAACACTGCCTCGATGATGACATCGGCCTGGTCCAGCGCGGCGTAATCCAGGGTCGGCGTGATCAGGCCCAGGCGTTGATCGCGCTGCTCCGGCTTGAGGCTGCCGCGCGTGACCGAACGTTCGTAGTTCTTGCGTATCGTGGCCAGACCGCGATCCAGGTTCGCCTGCGTCGTGTCAAGAAGGGTGACGGGAATACCGGCATTGGCGAAGCACATGGCGATGCCACCGCCCATGGTTCCGGCGCCGACGATACCGAGTTGGGTGACCGGTCGGGGCTTGACGCTGGCTGGCAGCCCCGGAATCTTGCGTACTTCGCGCTCGGCATAAAACAGGTGGCGCAGGGCACGCGATTCGGTAGCCTGTTCGAGTTGCGCGGACAAGCCGCTCTCAATCCGCAAACCTTCATCAAAGGATTTTTCGGTGGCGGCCTGGACGGCATCAAGCAGGGCGACGGGAGACTGCCGGTTGCGCATCGTCCTGGCGATCTGGGCGCGCTTGGCGGCGAGGAGTTCGGCCGCCTGTTCCGCTCCCCTGACGGGCTGCTCGCGGGTGCGGCGCGGGCCGGCACCTTTGGCGACAAGTTCCCTGGCGAAGGCCACCGCCGCCGGCAGCAACTCGCCGCTGGCGACGCTATCGACGAGTCCGGCGTCGAGCGCCTTGGCCGCCGGCAGTGGCTTGCCGGAGAGCATCATGTCGAGCGCCACATCGAGCGGCACGAGGCGCGGCAGACGCTGGGTGCCACCGGCTCCGGGAATGATGCCGAGCGAAAGTTCCGGCAGACCGAAGCGCGCGCCCTCGTGCGCCACGCGATAGTGGCAGGCGAGGGCAATCTCGGTCCCGGCACCAAGCGCGGTGCCCTGCACGGCGGCGATCACCGGCACCGGGCTGTCTTCGATCAGGCGCAGAACTTCGTGATAGCCGGGCGCGGCGATGCCGGTGTCGAATTCCTTGATGTCGGCGCCGGCGATGAAGGTTTTGCCGGCGCAGCCAAGAACGATGGCCTTGACTGCGGACTTGCCGCGCAGTTCAGTGAAGACCTGCTTCAACCCGGCACGCACCGACTGATTGACGGCATTTACCGGCGGGCTGTCGATGCTCACGACGGCGATATCGCCGGACAGGGAATAACTCACTACATTGCTCACACTTTTTCTCCTTGGTTTCAGGTTGCAACGGGCTTGGGTCGGGACGACACCGCGTGTGCGGCGCCGCCATCTGCGGCTGGCTTCAGGCTGTGTGGGCCCGCAGGATGACCTCGGCGCCCGGAGTGGCGGCATACAAACGCTCCACCAGCGCGCCGCGCCGTGTCAGCACGGCACGCTGGTTGATATAGCCCTTGTCGGTGATCTCGCCAGCGTCGATCGACGGTGGTTCCTCCATCAGCAACGCCCGTTCGGTGATCATTGAACTGCCGCCGCCCGCTGCCGCCAGTTGCACCATGCCGGCCCGAACCTGTGCCACCACGCGCGGGTCGGCCAGTACCCGCGCCAGGGGAATGTCCGCCGCGAGATCCAGACACAGGCTGCGGCAGCCCGCCGGATTGGCAAAAATCAGCAAGCCCACCGTCTCGCGGTCATGCCCGGTCACCACGATGTCCTGAGCGACTGCCGCCAGTGTTGAAAGCGCATTGACACGCAAGGCGCCGACATGCACCCAGACGCCGCTCGTCAGCTTGAAATCCTCGGCGATGCGGCCGTCGAACTCGATGCCTTTGGCATGATCGTTCGGATCGGCAAAACGTCCGGCATCGCCCATCAGGTAGAAACCCTCTTCGTCAAACGCAGCCTTGGTCAGTTCAGGCTGCTTCCAGTAGCCGGGCATGACGTTTGGGCCGCGCACGCGCAGTTCCATCTTGGTGGCGTTGGGTACCAGCTTGATCTCGCAGCCGGGTGCCGGCAGCCCGATCACACCGGCATGGTCGATCCTGAAATGCACGTTGGTGATCATCGGCGCCGTTTCCGTGGCGCCCCAGGCCGACAGCATGACGGTGGTGTGGCCGCGCTCCTTGACGGACAGCTGTTCCAGGCGCTGCCACAAGTTCTGCGGCAGCGCCGCTGCGGCGTAAAAAATCATGTCCAGATCGGCAAAGAAGCGCTGGCGCAGGGTGTCATCTTTCTCCAGATACGCAATGATCATGTCGAAGCCGCGGGGCACATTGAAATACATGGTCGGCGAGATCTCGCGCAAATTGGCGATGGTTTTCTCTATCAAACCGGGGGCCGGCTTGCCCTCGTCAACATACAGCGTGCCGCCATTCTTCAGGATCATGTTGAAGTTGTGGTTGCCGCCGAAAGTGTGATTCCAGGGCAGCCAGTCAACCACGACCGGAGGTCGATCCTCAAGAAAAGACCAGTTCTGGACGATCGCCTGCTGGTTGGAACAGAGCATGCGCTGGGTATTGACGACACCCTTGGGTAGGCCCGTCGAACCCGACGTGAACAGGATCTTGGCAATGCTGTCGGGTCCGACGGCGGCGTAAGCCCGATCCACCGCCGCTCCCACCGGCGTCGCCAGCAGTTCATCGAACGACAGGATCGACAGGCCTTGCTGGGCTGCGCCGCTGTCGGTCGCAATCTGCGCGCCGTGAAGATCCCCGGCCAGCAACGCCGGCGCGAACTTGGCAGCGTCACAGGCGTAGATCAGTCCGGGGGTCAGCAGATCAAGAATGCTGCGCAGCTTGGCGTGATCCTTCGACATCACCGAGTAAGCCGGCGACACCGGCACCGCCGGCACGCCAACGTGCATCGCAGCCAGCGTCAGCAGGGCATGATTGATGCTGTTGTCGGACAGGATTACCAGCGGTCTGTCCACGCCAAGGTGGCGTTCAAGCAAACTCGCGCCAATGGCGCGCGCTGCCGCCCATGCCTGGGCGTAGGTGATCTTGCGCCATCCCAAGCCCTGGCGCTCGGCCAGAAACAGTCTTGTGGGCGCGGCCTGCGCCCAATGTTCCAGATATTCTCCGACGCAGCGCGCATAGGGGCCCAAGCTGCGCGGACAGCGCAGCAGGATGCTGCCGTCAGCGCGTGATTCGGAAACCACGGCGGCGGGCGCAAAACCCTTCAGCGTGGAACTGTCTTCTTGTTTCATCACCTTGTCTCCATCCAGCTTGCAGACTCTTCTGGCGTGCAGAATAGAAAGAGAAAACTAACTTGTCAATCGCCTGTCAACAAGTTAGTAAATTCGATAGAATCTGAACCGGTGGTTGACGCGCAAAGGAAAGTCGATTGAGCGCGGCAGTGCCAATCGAGTTATCCGGTGACCGCTACAGCAGGCATCTGTTGCAGTTGAAACTGAACCAGGCGCAGGCAGAGGAAGCAATGGAACGAGCAGAAGATTCAGCACAGAATTCAGAGACCGACTCGCTGGAAGCCTCGGTGCTGCTGTTCGCCAGCCAACATCCACAGTTTGGCCAGGCCAAGGTGGCCAGCGCATTGACTTCAATCGGTCAGCGGATATCGCCCTCCGGGGTTCGCTATATCTGGAAGAAACACAATCTCGAAACTGCCTACAAGCGCCTGAAGGCGCTGCAAAAATTGTCCGCGCGGATCGCCAGCAAATTGACCGTCAGTCAGTTGTCCATGCTGAAGCGGGGCGACGTTACCCGCAAGCTGGCGCAAATCTCGCGCGGCGGCACGGGTGACGAGACGGTCGCGCCGGACGGACGGAAGAAACAGATACTCAAAGCTGCCGCCGAGTTGTTTGTAAAACATGGCTATGGCGGCACTTCGATTCGCGACATCGCGCAACAGGTTGGACTGCTACCGGGGTCGGTTTATCACCATTTTCCGAACAAGGAAGACCTGTTTGTCGGAATTCATTGCGAAGGATTCAGACAACTTGTCATGGGCAGCGAAAATGCAGTCAGGAACGAAGCAGACCCATGGCGCCGACTGGAGTTGGCTTGCGCCGTGCATATCGACTCGGCGGTGGCGGGCGATGCAATCGCCCGTATTACTGCAATCGGCCTGTTTGCCATTCACGAGGACCGGCTGCAAAAGCGACTGGAAAAAGATCGCAAGAAGTACGACCAAAAATTTCGCAAGCTGGTGACCGATCTCAATCTTCCGCGCGCAACCAACCGGTCGATTTTTCGGCTGGCACTGCTGGGGGCGCTTAACTGGACCCTGGTCTGGTACCGACCGGGAAAGGCCACTCCAGAGGAGATTGCCGGTGAGCTGATACAGATTTTTCGGGGCGTCGCCTAGCCTGCAAACGAATCGACCGCGCCAAGTGCTTTGGCGCGGTCGATTGTCTGTCGCGGTTCAGGCCGGTCCTACTTGAGCAGCTTCCAGTCACCATTTTCGACGGTGGCCATAACGGCTGCACGGCGATCAAGGCCGTTGTGATCACTGGCTGACATGTTGAACACGCCATGCACGCCCGGCAGTTCCTTGACATTCTCCAGCGCATCGCGCAGGGCGACGCGGAACTCGGCGCTACCGGGCTTGGCCTTCTTCAGCGCTTCGGGTACGGCGCGATTCAGCAACAGATAAGCATCCCAGCCATGACCACCGAAGGTAGAACGACTGTTGGCGCCATGTGCTGCTTCATACGCTTTGATGTATTCAAGCGCCGGCTTCTTCGAAGGATGACTGTCAGGCAGTTGCTCGGCCAGCAGCATCGGCCCGACCGGGAATATGGTGCCCTCGACATTCTTTCCACCGACGCGGAGAAAATCGCGGTTGGCGATGCCATGGGTCTGGTAGAACTTGCCCTTGTAGCCACGCTCGATCAGGGTTGATTGCGGCAGCACGGCCGGTGTTCCCGAGCCGGCAATGAGTACTGCGTCAGGCTTGGCGGCAATCAGCTTGAGCGCCTGCCCGGCAACGCTGGTGTCATTGCGCTGAAAACGCTCCACCGCGCTGACCTTGATGCCCTTGGCGTCGGCTGCGCTCTGCATGGCCTTCAGCCAGAGTTCGCCATAGGGATCGGCGTAACCGATGAACCCGATGGTCTTGATGTTGTGGCTGGCCATGTGATCCGCAATCGCAATCGCCATCTGGGTAAAGTTTTGCGGCGTGATGAACACCCACGGCGCCTTGTCTGCCGCCGGTGCGAATGGCGCCATGGAAATCTGCGGCGTCTTGGTTTCAAACGCCACTTCGAGAATGGCGATCGAAGTCGGCGTCGCCGTCGAGCCGATGATCGCATCGACCTTGTCCTCGCTGGTCAGCTTGCGGGCATTCTTTACCGCCGTGCTCGGGTCCGTCGCGTCGTCGAGCACGACGTACTTGACCTTTTCGCCACCAATCATCTGTGGCAGCAGGGCAAAGGTCTGCTTCTCGGGAATGCCCAGCGACGCTGCCGGACCCGTTGCCGAAACGCTGACCCCGATGGTGATGTCGGCCCAGGCTGAACCCGTCGCCAGAACCAATGCCAGGGCTTGTACCAATGCCAGTCTTTTTACTTTCATGTCTTCTCCAGTGTTATTGATATGGTGTTCGCTTGCCGGAGTATGAAAGCCCCGAATCAGCTGCGCGATTCTAGGCCAGGACTGGTTGAAGTCAATCGGTTTGGCTGAGCACCCGTTGACGACCAGGCTGTTGCGACGACTGATGGCTCAAGGCCGCGCAGCCCCAATGGGAACTGCGCGGCCAGCTACTGAATTGGTAGCGTTCTCGACGGCTTCTTGGCGCTACTTCCGTGCCGGCGGCAAATCGGTGCAACTGCCATGCGCCACTTCCGCCGCCATGCCGATGCTCTCCCCCAGCGTCGGGTGTGGGTGGATGGTCTGGCCGATGTCCACTGCATCCGCACCCATCTCGATCGCCAGGGCAATCTCGCCAATCATGTCG
>JADGRK010000116.1 GCA_017880985.1 Rhodoferax sp.
CAGGCTCGATCAGCTTGTTGGCCAACAACGTCTCCAGCGGCATTGAGCCGGCTTTTGGCTTTGAGGCCACGCGCCGCGTGCGCGGGGCTGATGGGCAAGCCGTAACTTTTGCGGTGCAGGACAATGCGTGGTGTCATTACAAGGCACTGCAGGGACCCAACGCCGCACGGCCAGCGCATTTTGTGCAGGCGGCTGATCTGGATGCCGATGATCAGTTGAACATGATGGCAGCCGTACAGTCGTTCGTGGACAACGCGATCGCCAAGACCGTAACCTTGCCAGAAAGTACCAGCCTGCACGAACTGGGCATCGTCCTGTTGCGCGCCTGGGAGCTCGGGCTCAAAGGATGCACGGTGTACCGCGCGGGCAGCATGGGCGGCGCGACGGTGGTGGCAGCCCGGTGATTCCAGCGCTGGTGTAGCCAGCCGAAAAGGCCGGCTCCATCATCGCTCCAGAGCTGGCTCACCGCTCAACCGGGCAGACTCAAAGCTTCATTCACCCGCTGCCTCAACTCCGCGCCTTGATAGTAGGTCAGGTCGACTGCAACGCTGCGCTGCAACATCTTTTCGGCGGCTGGACTCAGGAAGGGCTTGAGTTCGCCCAGCATCCGGCTGGCGGCAATCAGTGCCAGCTTGTCGCAGCGCTGCGCGGCCACGCCCTTGTTTAGAAAATCGGCGAGCTGCCGGGCAAAGCTGTGGAGATCTTTGGCACTGGCTTCGGTTCTTGGCTCGAATTGCGTACCAGCGTGCGCGGTACGTCCATGCCCCTTCCCCGCGTCCCCGCTAATGTCTCCGTCGGTGGCCTCGCCGGTGGCCTCGCCGCCGAGTCTGGTGTGGGGAAAGACAAAGTCGGCCACCTCGTTGAGCGGGGCGTTCGAGGCATCGCGCTCAAAGCAGCGCGCACGGCTGGCATTGGCCACAAGAATCCAGGTTTTTGTCATGATGTTCCTACTGTGGTTGAAAACTGCTGCTCGCATCCGCGTTGCAGATCGGCTCTGACTGCTGCGTTCGGGTAACGCCCTCGGGCCTGATTGCCACTCGCGCGGCCTGTTCGACGTCATCCAGAAATACGAATTCCAATTGCTGTCTGGCGGTCTCCGGCACCTCCTCCAGATCATTGCGATTGCGCGCCGGCAACATCACTGACTTGATGCCGGCGGCCACTGCGGCAAGGATCTTTTCCTTGATTCCTCCGACCGGTAACACCAGCCCGCGCAGACTGATTTCGCCGGTCATCGCCAGGTCGTTGCGCACCGGTTGGTCCATGAAAAGTGAGGACAGCGCAATAAACATGGCTACGCCGGCACTGGGACCGTCCTTGGGAATGGCGCCTGCCGGAACGTGAATATGCACGTCCGTCTTCTCGAAAGCCGCTGGGTCCAGCTTGAGCGCCTGCGCTCTGGATTTCACCAGCGTCAGTGCGGCCTGTGCCGACTCCTTCATCACGTCACCCAGCTGCCCGGTCAGGATCAGGCGACCGCTGCCAGGGGTCCGGCTGGCTTCGATGAACAGGATGTCGCCCCCCACCGGTGTCCATGCCAGTCCGGTGGCGACGCCCGGCATTCCGGCGCGCAAAGCCACTTCATTCTCGAATTTGGCGGGACCCAGGACTTCGGCCAGATCAGGCACATCCACGCGCACGGTTTGGGCCTGATCCTCGGCGATGCGCACCGCCACACGGCGGCACACAGCGCCAATTTGACGCTCCAGATTGCGCACGCCGGCTTCGCGCGTGTAGTCGCGAATGATGGCAGCCAGCGCGCCGTCCGTGATTTCCAGTTGCTCGGGTTTGAGACCACTTTCATCGAGCTGGCGCGTCACCAGGTACTTGCGGGCGATCTGGAGCTTTTCCTCCCGCGTGTAGCCTGCCAGTTGCAGCACCTCCATGCGGTCGCGCAGCGGGCCGGGCACCGGGTCCAGCACATTGGCCGTGGCAATGAAAAGAACCTGGGACAGGTCGTACGGAACCGCCAGGTAGTTGTCCCGAAAGGTGCTGTTTTGTTCCGGATCGAGTACCTCCAGCAGCGCGGAAGAGGGATCACCATGAACGCCGGTGCCCACTTTGTCGATTTCGTCGAGCATCATTACGCAGCCTCGGGTGCCGGCTCTCTTCAGTGCCTGGATGATGTTGCCTGGCAGTGCGCCGATGTAGGTACGCCTGTGGCCGCGGATCTCGGCCTCGTCATGCACACCGCCGAGCGATACGCGCACGAATTTACGGCCCAGCGCCCTGGCGATCGACTGCCCGAGCGAGGTTTTGCCGACCCCGGGCGGACCGACCAGGCAAAGGATGGGACCGTGGCCGCCGGCTTTCAGCTTGCGCACTGCCAGAAACTCCAGAATGCGTTTTTTCACCTTATCCAGCCCGAAGTGGTCGGCATCCAGGACGCTGCGGGCCTGCGCCACGTCGATGGCATCCGGTTCCGGCGTTTTCCAGGGCACTTCGACCAGCCAGTCGAGGTAAGTGCGCACCATCGAATACTCCGAAGAACCGTCGGACATCCGAGCCAGCCGCTTGAGTTCCTTTTCCGCCTGTTTGGCCACCTCTTCGGGCATATTGGCGTCGGTGATCAGTTTGCGCAGCTCGTCGATTTCAGCGGCATTGCCGCCGCCCTCTTCCCCGAGTTCTTTTTGAATCGCCTTCATCTGTTCGCGCAGCAGGAACTCACGCTCACGTTGCCCCACGCTGGCCTTGGTGCGCTGATCGATATCACGCGATATCTGCATCACTTCCAGACGGTGCGCCACCAGTTCCAGCAGCCGGTCCAGGCGGCGGCGCAGATCCACTTCTTCCAGCAGTTCCTGCTTCTCCTGCGGCTTGATGTCCAGGTAGCCGGCCACCAGGTCGGCCAGCGTGCCGGGAGCGTCGATGCTCTGTACCGCATTGACCATTTCCTGCGGCACCTGTGGCAATAGCTGCAAGACCTCAACGGCGCGTTCCTTGAGCCGCATGAAGCGCGCCTCGATTTCCTTGTCGCCAGCGCCTGACGGCTCCTCGACGCGCTCGATTCTTGCCACCAGGAATGGGAAGCCTTCGAGGTAGCCGAGCACGCGAAAGCGCTGCTGCCCCTGGCAAATGATGTGGTGGTTGCCGTCGGGGGTGGTAACGTAACGCAAGATGGCAGCGATGGTGCCCATGGCCGACAGGTCGTCTGGCCCTGGCGCGTCCTCCTCTGGATGGCTCTGCAGCAGGATGCCAATCGGTCGCTCGCCCTTGATCGCGTATTGAGCCGCGGCAATCGAGCCTTTGCGACCAATTGCAATCGGGACCATCATGCCGGGAAACAGCACCATGTTGCGTACTGGCACGATGACCATGGCGTCGTCCGGAACCGTAGCCGTAGCCGCAGCGTCGGGTGCGCTTGCAGGTACCGCCGTGCCGGACTTGTCGGCATCGGGGTTCAGGTCTTTGTTTTCCAGCAGGATAAGGGCTTGATTCATTTGAGTCGCTCCAGATGCAGCCGCAGGCAACCGTGCTCCAGTTGCATGTCGGCCAGTCGATAGCTGCCGTAGGGCAATGCTATGCGGCGCTCAAATCGACCGTAGGGTATTTCCAGTCGCAGAATTTCGCCAGCAACCAGCCCGGCGCCGAAGGAGCGCTCGCCACGCACGACGATGGCCGCCCCCTCCAACGCGACTTCGAGGCGATCCGGCGTGACGCCGGGCAGCGCAACCAGCAGGCTCAGTTCGCCCTCGCCCTGGACCATGTCCACGGGCGGCTCCCAGCAAGGCACCAAGCCGCTCTGGCCGACACGGAAGAACTGGCGCTGGAGCCGGTCTGCGCTCTGAAGCAACTCGACCGCCTCGGCCAGCATCCATGCCATTGGGTCTTGGCGTCGCATGAATCTTTTTCCCTTCTCCGTCCGGCAGATCTCAGGATGACGGGATTGACTTCGCGGTCATCTCAACCGCATCAATGCCCCAAACCCTCCACATCGACGGTGCTTGAAAGGTACGCGCAACACCGCTGGGAAGACTTGACAATTCGCAAAAATCGAGAAGGTCTGCCAATTGATGGCAAACCGAATATTTGTCTGGGTGGCGGGTTTGACAATTGTCAACGGTCGAAAATCACCGGCGCGCGATGATGAAATACTTTATACAAGGGCTTTTTGCGAGCATGTCATGAAAGTGAAAGATTCTTCCAGTTTTCCCGGTGTTGAACGCGGCGTGCGCCTGGCTCGCAAGAGGTATTCATTCAGGTTGCCGCTCGAGCTTGCGTCCAGGCTGGAAGCGCTGAGTGAGATGAATCCCCAGAAAACACGCACCCAGCTGGTGGCTGATCTGCTGGGTTTGGGCTTGGCTGAGCTCGAACGCGTGTGGTCTCAGAGCGCCACCGGATTGGTCGGGTTTCATCCGGAGACAAAGCCGCCGATCTACCTGCTGACCGGACCGTTTGCAGAGTTTCACGGCCTCACCCGCAGGCATCACCTTGCCTTGGAACATGAACTGGCCAAAGATGATCCGGAACCCCCCTATCCAGTGGACGAATACGCACTGGGAGATGTTGAGTAGTCCGCACTGCCAGTGGGAGAGGACGCGCGGCCGGTTCAGGGCGTCGGCGCGTCGGGCATCGAACCGGCCGCCGTCGGGGTCGGCGCCTCGCGCAGTTGCCGGCGCAGGATCTTGTTAGCCACGGCGGGCTGTCCAACTGCTGTGAACGCAACTTTGGGGGTGCGTCTGGTGGCACAAGCCATCCACGTTTAAAATCTTTCAATACCTATGACGCCTGAAGACTTCCACATTGGCATGGCGTCCTGGTGCAGCAACAAACGCTGGCGCTGCACCGATGTGGGGTCGCGGGTGATCGTTGCTATCTCTCTTGAGCCTCATGAAGTTGTCAGTGTCGAAACCAACTCAAGCGCGCTGAGGACTCGTGCCGAGCCAAGGCAGGTGACTGATGAAACAGATTGGCTGCCTGGGCCACCCTTTGCCGTTGCCGAGCAAGTGTTCGATGAGGACGTTCTGGAGGCTGTCGAGTATGAAAATTTCACCGGCTACCGGTAAAAACAATCGCCCAGCTGTCAGCCATTTCATGTACGAATCAAAAACCCATGCACCACTGACGCGGGCACGCTTTGTGCAGCGCTTGCTGCTACATGCGGCAGCCGCGATCGGCTTGCTCCTGGTGTCACTTGGCGTTGGCATGCTGGGCTACGCCTGGTTTGAACATCTTTCATGGCTTGACGGGTTTCTCAATTCGGCCATGCTGCTGGGCGGCATGGGCCCGGTCAATGCGCCGGTCACGGCCGGCGGCAAGCTGTTCGCCGGCCTGTACGCTTTGTATGCCGGGCTGGTTTTCATCGTTTCTGCGGCTCTCATCTTCACTCCCATCGTGCACCGCGTCTTGCACAAGTTCCACTGGGACGCCAAGACCTAGGCGCACCAGCCAGGCTGGCCTTGCCTGTTGCGCGTCCCGCTGCACGCTATAGTCAAGACCTACCCAGCACATCCATTCACCGTGAGCATACAAACCGACGACTTTGCCGCCCCGCCTGCCAAACGCATGCTGTCGGGGGCGCCTGCCTCGCCCAAAGAGGAGGCGGTGGAGCGCGCCTTGCGGCCCAAGCTGCTCGATGAGTACGTTGGCCAGCTCAAGGTGCGCGAGCAACTGGAGATTTTCATCAGCGCTGCCAAAATGCGCGATGAAGCACTCGACCACGTGCTGCTATTTGGCCCGCCCGGCCTGGGCAAAACCACGCTCAGTCACATCATTGCGCACGAGCTCGGTGTCAACCTGCGCCAGACCAGCGGCCCGGTGCTTGAAAAGCCCAAGGACCTCGCCGCCTTGCTCACCAATCTGGAAAAAAACGACGTTCTGTTCATTGACGAGATTCACCGCCTGAGCCCGGTGGTGGAAGAAATCTTGTACCCGGCGCTGGAAGACTACAAGATCGACATCATGATTGGCGAAGGCCCGGCGGCGCGCTCCATCAAGCTTGACCTGCAACCCTTCACCCTGGTCGGAGCCACCACGCGCGCCGGCATGTTGACCAACCCCTTGCGCGACCGCTTCGGCATCGTGGCGCGGCTGGAGTTTTATACGTCAGAAGAGCTGGCGCGCATCGTCAAGCGCAGCGCCGGGCTGCTCAAAGTGCCCACCGATGAAAAGGGTGGCTTTGAGATTGCCCGGCGTTCACGCGGCACGCCGCGCATTGCCAACCGGCTATTACGTCGGGTGCGCGACTATGCCGATGTGAAAGGTGCGGGTGAGATCACGCTCGATATTGCCAACCGCGCGCTGGTCATGCTCGATGTTGATCCGCAGGGCTTTGACGTGATGGACCGCAAGCTTTTGGAGGCCGTGATCCATCGTTTTGATGGTGGCCCGGTCGGCCTGGACAACATTGCCGCCAGCATCGGTGAAGAGCGTGAAACGATTGAGGATGTGATCGAGCCGTATTTGATTCAGCAAGGCTATTTGCAACGCACGCCACGCGGGCGCATTGCCACGCTGGCGGCCTATCGGCATCTGGGCGTGACGCCGCCCGCAGCGCAAAACAACGCGGATATGTTTGGGGTGATAGAGGAATAAACAAAACCAGCAGCGCAGTGCGTCTTCCCCACCGGAGCCATGTTGATCGCCGATTGAGTACGTCCACCTAGCGATATCCGGCCATTCGGATTCGCCGATAGCTGACGCTCAATGGCGCGCATCAGGCGTCGAGCGAGCGGACGAAGGTCCGCTCTGCATGCGCCTGGTGGGCATTGGTTCTCACGCGACTTGCGAATCATCTCGGGGATGTTGCTTCAAACGTGACTGGCGCTTTTATAAGCGCAGCTTGGCAACTCCCGAGTCCAACAACGTTTACCCGTATTAGCGTACTCGCGTCCACCGCGCGTAAAGTGACTTCTCGTGCGACACCACGCCACGCGCCCCGGAAGTAGGAGTTCAAGTAGGACCGTCCCATCGGCGCAACCCCGTTGGCATCGACGTATAGAAACTCACGGACTCGCCCAACGGTTCTGGCACAGGCAGTGCGAAATGACTCGCCGCCGACTTTGCTTACGGCGACGACAATTAGAACCTGGTCCGGATCAATTTTGTACGAAACGCTGGCACCTTCAATTGGGAAGGGCCAATCTTTGATTCCGGCGAGAGCAACTTCCAGTTTAAAACTGCCGAACTCGATCATGGACACCGGCGCCGTGCGAAGTTCATCAAGCGGCGTCGCCTGGACAGTGCTGCTGAAAGCGGCGGCCAACGCCAAGAGCAGCACGGCAATAGGGGTGTTCATTGCTCCCTCTTTTGGCCAACGTAATGTCTGCCGCAAATCTGCGGATCAATCTGGGCGCTGCGGGATCGTTT
>JADGRK010000117.1 GCA_017880985.1 Rhodoferax sp.
CCAGTTCACCACCACCACCGTCGAGCGCGCCACGCTGCGACTGCTCGGCATTGATGGTGTCGACGAAAATTGCGTGCCCTTGCCGAACCGCGTGGTGAATCATTTGCAGGACCAAAATCTGTTGCAGCACGGCGCTGCAAGCGCGGTCGTCGCGGCGATGGAAGAACACGGCTGGACGGCCCAGCAAGTCGCCCAAGCGGTAGTCCGGGGCACCCTGACGCTGTCACAACCCAAAGACGAAAACGCCGCCCGCACGGCGGCCCAGACGCATGCCGAGCGGGCCTGCGAGCAGATCGTCGGGCAGCGTGCGTACCGGGCTGACAAGGTGAAATCATCGGGTGAAGGCCCCTTTCCGTGGCTCTACCTGATCGTTGCCACCGGCAACATCCATGAGGACGTGGTGCAGGCCTGCGCCGCCGCCGAACAGGGCGCCGACATCATCGCCGTGATTCGCTCGACCGGTCAGAGCCTGCTCGACTACGTGCCTTATGGCGCCACCACCGAGGGCTTTGGCGGCACCTACGCAACGCAGGAAAATTTTCGCCTGATGCGTGCCGCGCTGGACCAAGTCGGCGAAAACGTGGGCCGCTACATCCGCCTGACCAACTACTGCTCGGGCCTGTGCATGCCAGAGATTGCCACCATGGGTGCCATGGAGCGCCTGGACATGATGCTCAACGACTCGATGTACGGCATCATCTTTCGTGACATCAACATGAAGCGTACCTTCATCGACCAGTTCTTCTCGCGCATGGTGAACGCCTATGCCGGCATCATCATCAACACCGGCGAAGACAACTACCTGACCACGGCCGACGCCTATGAGGCAGCGCACACGGTACTGGCTTCGCAACTGATCAACGAGCAGTTTGCCTATCTATCGGGTCTGAAGCCGGGGCAGATGGGCCTTGGCCATGCCTTTGAGATCGACCCCGACATGGAAAACGGCTTCCTGTGGGAACTCGCGCATGCGCAACTGGTGCGCCAGGTCTTTCCGGATGCCACGCTCAAGTACATGCCACCCACCAGGCACATGACCGGCAACATTTTCAAGGGTCATATTCAGGACGCGCTGTTCAACATGGTCAGCACCGTCACGCAGCAAAACATCCACCTGTTGGGCATCATGACCGAAGCCATCCACACGCCTTTCATTCAAGACCGTTTTCTCGCCATCCAGAACGCCAGATACGTCTTCAACGCCATGAAGGATTTGCACGGCGAGATTGAATTCAAGCACGGCGGCCAGATTGAGCGGCGGGCGCAGGCGGTGCTGGCGCAAACTGAAAAGATGCTCGCCGACATTGAAACCATCGGCCTGCCAGCAGCCATTGGCAAGGGGATGTTTGCCGAAATATCACGCACACCCATGGGCGGCAAGGGGCTCGACGGGGTGATCCAGAAAGCCGCCGACTACTACAACCCGTTCCCCCAATTGATGCTCGCAGGAGGCAGGCAAAATGATTGAAAGCAAAATGCCGGAACGCTGGGTCAAACCCTACGGTGACACGCTGGGTGACGGGCGCGTGCAAGTCTCCTTCACGCTGCCCGTGGCGCTGGATGACACGGCCAAAGAAGGCGCCAAGCGGCTGGCGGCCATGATGGGCCTGGATGAGCCGGCCGTGGTGCATGCCGAGGAGATGGGTCAAGGCTTCAGCTTCTACGTGGTCTATGGGCAGTGCCGGCATCGCGTTGACTTGTCCAGCTTTCAGGTCGTCAAACCGGCCTACGAAAGACTCGACAAGGACGCCATCAACCAGTTGATTGACGAGAAGATGGGCCGGCGCATGGTGGTCATCGGGGCCACGATTGAGACTGATGCGCACACCGTCGGTATCGACGCCATCATGAACATGAAGGGCTACAACGGGCACAAGGGTCTGGAGAGCTATCACGCCATGCGCGCCATCAATCTGGGCGCCCAGGTGGACTCTGAAGTGCTGGTGACGCGGGCGATCGAAGAAAAGGCCGATGTCATCCTGGTGTCGCAAGTGGTGACGCAAAAGAACATTCACCTCGACAATCTCGCCAAACTGTCTGATCTGCTCGAGGCGGAAGGCCTGCGCGACAATGTGATACTGATCGTTGGCGGGCCGCGCATCAGTCACGAACTGGCCAAGGAGTTGGGCTACGACGCGGGCTTTGGCATCAAAACCTATGCCGAAGATGTGGCATCGTTTGCCATCCACGAATGGATTCACAGAAAGGCCGCTTGATGAACAACATGAGTCTCGAAAGCTACACCGGCCTGATTCGCCTGCGCATGAGCGCACACGACGCCCATTACGCCGGTCATCTGGTGGATGGGGCCAAAATGCTGCAGCTGTTTGGTGACGTAGCCACCGAACTGCTGATCCGCAGCGATGGCGATGAAGGGCTCTTTGTCGCCTACGACAACGTCGAATTCCTGGCCCCGGTTTATGCCGGCGACTACCTCGAAGCCACCGGGCGCATCGTGGCGATGGGCAAGACCTCGCGCAAGATGGTGTTCGAAGCGCGCAAGGTGATTGCGCCCGCCGGGATTGCAGCCCAAGCCTCGGCAGCCAACGTGCTGGTGCAGCCGATCCTGGTCTGCAGGGCGTCGGGCACCTGTGTGGTCCCGGCGCAGTGCCAGCGCATCAAGCGCTGAACGTAAATGTCATTACGCTGTCGTTGCGGGCTCGACCCGCGATCCACAGGTTTCAACCCCGGACCTGATCCGGGGCCGGCGTGACAAAATTTGAATTGATATCAGCTCATTGACCATGCAAAAACTCATCATCACCGCCGCCCTGACCGGTGCCGAAGTCACCCGTGAGCAGCAACCGGCGCTGCCGTTCACGCCCGAAGAAATTGCCATCGCCGCAGAAGAATGCGTGCAGGCCGGTGCGGCCATGGTTCACGTGCACGCCCGCAACGCCGACGGAAGTTCCACGCAGGACACGGAAAGCTACCGCAAGATCATCGCGGCCGTGCGCAAACGTTGCGACGTGATCGTGCAAGTCTCGACCGGCGGCGCGGTCGGCATGACTGCTGCCGAGCGCATCGCCCCGTTAGCCCTCAAGCCCGAAATGGCAACGCTTTCCATGGGGTCGGTCAACTTCGGCGGCGATGTTTTCATGAACCATCCGGCCGACATGGAAGTTTTCCTCCGTGCGATGCAAGAACAAGGTGTCAAACCAGAGTTCGAAATCTTCGACACCGGCATGCTCACCAGCATCAAGCGCTGGCTGAAAAAGGCCCTGATCAGCAGCCCGCTGCATGTTGACTTTGTACTCGGCGTTCCGGGCGGCATGGCCGGCACACCGCAAGCGCTGATGTACCTGATAGAACAACTGCCGTCAGGCGCCAGCTGGACTGTGGCTGGCATCGGTGCCGCCCAACTGCCGCTAGGCGTGATGGCGATTGTGCTGGGCGGCCATGTGCGCGTCGGCTTTGAAGACAACGTCTATTACCGCAAAGGCGAGCTGGCCAGCAGCAACGCCCAGCTGGTGGCGCGCGTCGCCCGCATCAGCCGCGAGCTGGACCGCCCGGTTGCGACACCGAACGAGGCGCGCGCGATATTGGGCATCAATACAAAAACAGCCTATCTTGCGTAAATAGAAAAAACAGCTTAAGATTTGTAAATCAAATAGACAAACCATAGGCTGTATGAGCGATTATCCGATCCGTACCGAGCAGCAAGTATCGCTTTTGCTCAAGAGCTTTCGTCAAGCCCGGGGCATGACCCAGGCAGATCTTGCACGGGCGCTGGGCGTCACCCAGCAAACCGCATCAGCTCTGGAGCGCAATGCATCTTCGGCCAGCGTGAGCCGCCTGATGCGCATGCTTTCAGCGGTGGGGGTCGAGCTTGTCCTGCGTGACAAGCAGACGGCCAGTGACACGGCGGCCAAGCCCGCACCAACAGACTGGTAAGCCATGGGACGGCGCTCTCACACAAAGCACCTGGACCTGTGGATGAACGGTCAACACGTGGGCGTGTGGTCGCGCCATGCTGCACGTGACACCCTGACCTACGCAAAGGCATGGTTCGATGCGCCCTTGGGGCGACCGTTGTCGTTGTCGCTGCCGTTTCAGCCCGGCAACCTGGCGCATCAGGGCGAGACCGTACGCAACTATTTCTCCAACTTGCTGCCCGACAGCCCGCCCATCCTGAACCGTCTGGCCCAACGCTTCAAGACCGGGAGCATCGAAGCGTTCGATCTGCTGGCCGAGATTGGCCGTGACTGTGTGGGCGCGTTGCAGATCGTGCCCGAAGGCCAGGATCCGGGCGACCCTTTTGCCATTTCTGGGGTGGACCTCGATGACGCCGGCGTAGCCAGGGAACTCGCCGCAGCCATCACGCCGGGCACACGCCTGGGCGGGGGCGACGACAGCGGAGATTTCCGGATTTCGATCGCTGGCGCGCAGGAGAAAACTGCACTGCTGCGCGTGGGGCGCCGTTGGATACGGCCCACCGGCGCGACGCCCACCACGCACATCCTGAAGCTCCCGCTGGGCCTGGTTGGCAACCAGAAGCTGGATCTGCACGACTCGGTCGAGAACGAATGGCTATGCGCCCAGATCCTGACCGCCTATGGGATGCCAACGGCCCATTGCGAGATTGGGGACTTCAATGGAACCCGGGTCTTGCTCGTTGAGCGCTTCGACCGGCGCTGGACACCAGACCACAAAGCCTTGCTGCGCTTGCCGCAGGAAGACATGTGTCAGGCCACCGGTACTTCACCCCTCATCAAATATGAAGCCGATGGTGGCCCGGGCATGGACCAGATTTTGGGTCTGCTGGCGTCATCCGGGCAGCGGGAAAGTGATCGCGCGAATTTTTTTCGGGCGCAACTGCTGTTCTGGCTGCTGTGTGCGCCCGATGGTCACGCCAAGAACTTCAGCATCCATTTGGCGCCGCGCGGCGCGTTTGCGATGACGCCGCTGTATGACGTGTTGTCAGCCTACCCCATGCTGGGTCTTGGCCCCAATCAGATCAACCCCCACAAAATCAAGTTGGCGATGGCGGTGCGAGGCAAGAACCCGCACTGGAAGATGCGTGATGTGCTGCGCCGCCACTGGAATGAATCGGCCAAGCGAAACGGTATTGGCGACTCGGCTGAAACCATCATTGCCGAGCTGATTGACAAAACACCCCAAGTCATTGAACAGGTTGCACGCAAGCTGCCGAAGCACTTTCCTGCGCACGTGGCGGACAGCATTTTTTCTGGCTTGCAGGACGCGGCACTGCGACTCGCGCGGATGTCTAAATAATATATAGAATGCATACAAGTAACGTTACTTAGGCAAAATGCAAACCCTAACCCAGTCCCAATTTCAGGCGGCGTTTGAACACGGCGCGGTTCAGTCTGTGGAGATTGAACCCTCCGGTTCGCGGTTTGCCGTCAAATTTCTCACCCTTAAGGGCGACGCCATGCTGGTTCAGGCGCGCAAGTCGGAACCCCGCCTGTTTGGCACGGTGGACAGCGCCATGAAGCTGCTGCACAAGCTGGGCGTGCGCCGCATCGTGCTGGAACGGTTGGAGCGTTGGCGCCCCGAGCAAGCGGAGCTGGAGCGTCGCAGTCGGCCCGACCGGGCCGAAGCCTTGAGCCGCGCTGCTGAATACGAACACTGGGTTCGTGCCAAGGTGCAGGCCAGCCGCGCCGACCCGCGTCCCGCCATCGCCGATGACGAATGGCAGCGCATCCGCGCCACGAAGCTGGCCGAACGCAAGGCGATACAAGGCGACAAGGCCGCATGAGCTGCGCCATTTGGCGCGTCATTCGCCGCCCCGAATACCGCGAAGACCTCGACACCATTGAAGCCTGGATCGCCCAGGACAACGCGACCGCCGCCATCGACATGTGGCTACTGATCGATGAGCAAGTGGATCAGCTCGCCGACCCCAACTTCCCGCGTCGCGCAAGCACCCGCGTGGCGGGCGCCCACGAACTGGTGGCGCATGAGAACTACATCGTGTACTTTGATCAGGACGAAGGCGATTGCACCGTCACTGTCCGGGCCGTGGTACACGTAGCCAGGCAGTTTCCGTGAAGAACAAATAACAGGGAGCACAGCTGTGACCAACCGAAACCGGGCTTACTACGCGGATTCAATCGGAGACTTTCTAACGATCATCAGACGAGATACTTGGCACGCTGGTGCGGAGTAGCGCGTTTAGCATTGAGGGGCCGCAACGTAATGCCTGGCTTGAGCAGATCAGCTTGCTGAAAGGCACTTTGGGCACTTACGCAGGCCGAGGCAAGGTGTATTTTGAGTACGCCGTACCAAGGCTTGGTAAACGGATTGATGTTGTTGTGTTGCTTGACCACGTTATTTTTGTGATGGAGTTCAAAGTCGGCGAAAAGGAATTTCTATCTTCCGCAAAAGACCAAGTGTGGGATTACGCAGTAGATCTGAAGAACTTCCATGAGACTACGCACGACAAAACGGTAGCGCCCGTCCTGATTGCCACACGCGCGCAAGACCACCATTCAATCATTGCGACCACGCCTCAAAATGACGGTGTGCTGCTGCCGATCAACGCCTCGCCATGCCAACTCAATTGCGTCTTGGATCAGGTTTTACTGTTCTCCGATGGCCAATCAATTGACTCCGTCACGTGGGAAGCTGGCGGCTACCATCCAACGCCCACGATCATTGAAGCGGCGATGGCGCTATACAGCGGTCATGCGGTTTCTGAAATCTCGCGCAGTGATGCCTCGGCGATTAACTTAAGTCGAACATCGTCGGCAATTTCAAAGATCATTTCGTCGTCGCGGAAGCAATCAACAAAATCCATTTGCTTAGTGACTGGTGTGCCTGGCGCGGGAAAGACCCTCGTCGGCCTTGATATTGCCACGCAACACACAGACAAGGACAGTGCCCATCACTCTGTTTTTCTCTCGGGTAATGGCCCGTTGGTCGCGATTCTGCGCGAAGCGCTAGCGCGCGATAAGGTTCGTCGCGAAGCCGAGGCCGGGAAAAAAATCAAGAAAGGTGAGGCGCTGAGTGAAGTCAAATTGTTCATTCAAAATGTGCACCATTTTCGTGATGAATGCTTGATTGACTTGAACCGTCGTCCCATAGAGCACGTTGCCATTTTCTATGAGGCACAACGAGCTTGGAATCTCGACCAGACCGCCGCGTTCATGCTTCGAAAGAAACAGAAAGAAGGCTTTGACCAATCCGAGCCTGAGTTTTTGATTTCGTGTTTAAACCGGCATGATGACTGGGCCGTAGTGGTCTGTCTGGTCGGCGGTGGACAAGAGATCAATACGGGAGAGGCGGGTATCGAAGAATGGATTCATGCCCTGCAGCGTTCTTTCCCTGATTGGCACATTCAT
>JADGRK010000118.1 GCA_017880985.1 Rhodoferax sp.
TGACCGGCGACGTTACCGGCGCCCTCATCATTGGCGTGATCGTGGTGATGAGTGTGACGCTGGACTTTGTCCAGGCTTACCGGGCCGGTCGCGCGGCTGAACGTCTGGCCTTGCAGGTGGCGGTGACGGCGACTGTCATGCGTGACGGCAAACCTTGTGAACTGCCTGTGACGGAGCTGGTGCCCGGCGATGTGGTGCTGCTGTCGGCCGGCAAGCTGGTGCCGGCCGATGCGCGGCTGCTGGAAGCCGATGACTTCTTCGTCAACCAGGCGCAACTGACGGGCGAGCCTTACCCGGTAGAAAAGAAGGCGCCAGCGCCGCAAGAAGCGCCCGCTCAGGCCACCCCGGCGCAAGCGGCTGCACCTGAGACCTGGGAACTGGAGGCGGTCGATGCGGTCTTTATGGGCAGTTCCGTGGTCAGCGGCTCGGCGCGCGTGCAGCTGGGGCGCACCGGCAGCGCCTCCGCCCTGGGGCAAATAGCCGTCAGTCTCGCAGACAAGGCACCACCCACCGCCTTCGAGATTGGCACCCGCCACTTTGGCATGCTCATCATGCGCCTGACGCTGATGCTGGTGCTGTTCACCTTGCTGGTCAACGTCGCCTTTCATCGCTCACTGCTGGAATCCTTCCTGTTTGCCGTGGCGCTGGCGGTCGGACTGACGCCCGAGTTGTTGCCGATGGTGGTGTCGGTGACGCTGACGCGCGGCGCCCTGCGCATGGCGGTCCTGAAAGTGATTGTCAAGCGCCCTTCGGCCATTCAGGACATGGGTGCGATGGACGTGTTGTGCACCGACAAGACCGGCACCCTGACCGAGGCCCGTATCCGGCTCGAGCGCCATGTCGATGCCGGCGGTCAGGACGATCCGCACGTTTTGGAGCTGGCCTATCTCAACAGCTTTTTCGAGAGTGGCCTGAAAAGCCCGCTTGACGACGCCATCCTGAAACACTCGGAAATCGATGTCACGGGCTGGAGCAAGATCGACGAGGTGCCGTTTGATTTCGAGCGCCGTCGCGTGTCGGTGCTGGTGGAGCGCGGCGCGGCGCGCCGGCTGGTGGTCAAGGGCGCACCCGAAGATATTGTGCGTTTGTGCACGCACTACCAGGACAGTGCGGACGCCAGCGTGGTCCTCGATGACACGGTGCGCAAGCGCATAGACGCCTTGTTTGACAGTCTGGGGCGAGAAGGCTTCCGGGTACTGGGCATCGCCTGGCGCGACGTGGCAATTGATCACCCGCACGCTGTCGTGTCAGACGAGAGTGAACTCGTGTTCGCGGGTTTCGCGGCCTTTCTGGACCCGCCCAAAGCCAGTGCCGGCGAGGCCCTGAAAGCCATGGCGGCCAGCGGCGTAGCGGTCAAAATCGTGACCGGTGACAACGAGCTGGTGACGCGCCATGTCTGCACCGAGCTGGGTGTGGCCATCGATGGCGTGTTGACCGGCACCGAGGTGACCGCCATGAATGACGACGCGCTGCGGGCGCGGGCGGAAGGCGTCAACCTGTTTTGCCGGGTCAACCCGGCGCAGAAAAACCGCATCATCCTGGCCCTCAAGGCGCGTGGCCATGTGGTGGGTTATCTTGGCGACGGCATCAATGACGCGCCCTCGCTGCACACCGCCGATGTCGGCATCTCGGTTGAGGGTGCGGTGGACGTGGCCAAGCAGGCCGCTGCCATGATCCTGCTGGAGAACGACCTGATGGTGCTGCACAAAGGCATCCTGGAAGGCCGTCGCACTTTTGGCAATGTGATGAAGTACATCATGATGGCCACCAGCTCCAACTTTGGCAATATGTTCAGCATGGCGGCCGCGACCCTGTTTTTGCCTTTTCTGCCCATGTTGCCGCTACAGATTTTGCTCAACAACCTGCTCTATGACGTGTCGGAAATAACCCTGCCGCTGGACAATGTGGACGACGAGGACCTGGCGCAACCGAAACGCTGGGACATGACCTTCATCCGCAATTTCATGCTGACCATCGGGCCGATCAGTTCGCTGTTTGATTTTTTGACGTTCTACCTGCTACTCAGCCTGTTCAACGCGCACGAGTCCCTGTTTCGCACCGGCTGGTTTGTGGAATCGATCGCGACACAGGTGCTGGTGATCTTTGTCATTCGGACCCGACGCAATCCGCTGCGCAGTCATCCCAACCGCTGGCTGGTGCTGACGTCTTTGGCGGTGGTCGTCACCGCCATGCTGTTGCCATTCACACCGCTGGCACCTTATCTGGGTTTTACGCCGTTGCCACTGTCCTTTTTTGGGCTGCTGGTGGTGTTGTTGATTTCGTATTTATTGATGGTTGAGGTGGGCAAGCAATGGTTTTACAAACGGCTGATGAAGGCTTGAGTGCCGCGCAAGCTGCCCAGCGTCTGATCGAGGATGGCCCCAACGCCCTGCCCGGCGATCAACGCCGCACGCTCCTGAAAATCGTCCTCGAAACCCTGCACGAGCCAATGTTCGCGTTGTTGCTGGTGGCGGGCCTGCTCTACCTTGTTTTGGGGGACTTGCAGGAAGGTTTGATTTTGTTTGGCCTGGTGCTGGTCGTATTGGCCCTGACGCTGTATCAGGAGGGCAAGACCGAGCGGGCGATCGAGTCACTGCGCGATCTCACCAGCCCGCGCGCGCTGGTCATTCGCGACGGGCAGCCGTTGCGCATCGCGGGCAGTGAGGTGGTGCGTGGCGATATTTTGATCCTGGCTGAGGGCGACCGCATTGCCGCAGACGCTGTTCTGATCAGCGGCACCGAGATACAGGTGGATGAGTCGCTGTTGACTGGCGAGCCGGTGCCGGTGGATAAGGTGGTGCCAGCCAGCCCGGCTGACGACGGCCTGGCAGCTTTGTTTTCGGGCACGCTGCTGGTCAAGGGCCACGGCATTGCGCGCGTCAGCGCGACCGGCGCGCGCAGCGAAATTGGCCGCATCGGCACGGCGCTTGAGCGCTTGACCAGCGAGCCCTCGCCCCTTAAAAAACAAACCGCCCGAATGGTCAAGGTGCTGGCCTTCGTTGCCTTGGCGGCCAGCCTGTCTTTGATCGCAGCATTTGGTTTGATGCGTGACGATTGGCTGGCGGCGCTGCTGGCCGGTATCGCGCTGGCCATGGCCTTGCTGCCGCAGGAGTTCACCGTGGTGCTCACGGTGATTCCGGCTTTGGGCGCCTGGCGCTTGTCAAAACAAAACGTGTTGACCCGACGCATCGCCGCCATCGAGACGCTGGGTGCCACGTCGGTACTGTGTGTCGATAAAACCGGCACGTTGACCGAGAACCGCATGACCGTCGCCGAGTTGTATGTACAGCCTGCCAGCGAGTCCGCCCGGGCGGAGCGCCGTGCGAACGGCGACGGCGGCGCCGACGATGCCATCCAAGATGCGCCGGGTGAGAGCTTGTCGATTGACTACGCCGTCACGTCAGAATTGCCCGAGAGTTTTCACACGCTGGTGGAGTTCTCCATTCTGGCCAGCGCGGCCGACCCGTTTGATCCGATGGAAAAAGCCTTTCACCGGCTGGGCCAGCATGTTCTGCAAGACACCGAGCACCTGCACCACGACTGGACCCTGATGCAGGAATATGGCCTGACACCTGAGCTACGCGCCATGTCACACGTCTGGCGGGCTCGCCAAGGCGAGGAGCATGTGGTGGCCGCCAAGGGCGCACCCGAGGCCATCGTCGACCTGTGTCATCTGGACGCGGTCGCCCAAGCCTGCGTTGCGACTGCGGTGGACGCCATGGCGGCCAAAGGTCTGCGCGTTCTGGGCGTTGCCCAGGCCCGATTTAGCGGCGAACAGCTGCCCGCCATCGAGCACGATTTTGAGTTTGAGTTCATCGGCTTGCTGGGGCTGGCCGACCCGTTGCGCGCCGAGATCCCTGACGCGCTGGCCGAGTGCCGCAGCGCTGGCATTCGCGTGGTGATGATCACCGGTGACTACCCCGCCACGGCTAGCGCCATTGCAGCGCAAGCCAAGCTGGAGTTGGATGCGGACCGCAGCCCTCACCCCAGCCCTCTCCCAGAGGTGGGGGGAGTCAACACGCGACTATTAACCGGCGACGCCATGGCCGCCATGAGCGACGCCGAACTGCAGATACGCATGCAAACCGTCAGCATCTGTGCCCGCATTGCACCCGAGCAAAAGCTGCGCATCGTGCAGGCGCTCAAAGCCAATGGCGAGGTGGTGGCCATGACCGGCGACGGCGTCAACGATGCCCCGGCCCTGAAAGCCGCCCACGTTGGCGTCGCCATGGGTGGGCGCGGCACCGATGTGGCGCGCGAGGCGGCCTCGCTGGTGTTGCTGGACGATAACTTTGCCTCGATCGTGCGCGCGGTGCGGCTGGGGCGGCGCATTTTTGACAACCTGCGCAAATCCATGTCCTATATCCTGGCGGTGCATGTGCCGATCGCTGGCATGGCGCTGCTGCCGGTGCTGCTGGGTTGGCCGGTGGCGCTGTTCCCGCTGCACATCGCGTTTCTGGAGCTGGTGATCGACCCGGCCTGTTCCATGGTGTTTGAGAATGAGCCGTCAGAGGCGGATGTGATGCAACGCGCGCCGCGTGATATCAACACCCCGCTGTTTGCCGGCATGACGCTGGTGATGGCCTTGTTGCAAGGGCTGGGCGCGCTGGCGGTGGTCCTGGCGGCCACGGTTTGGGGGGCGGGTCATTTGACCGGCGGCGCGGCGCGAGCGCTTTCCTTTGCCACGCTGGTGTGCACCAATCTGGCGCTGATTTTTTCCAACCGCAGCCGGGCCGGGTCGCTCTGGGCTTCTCTGCGCGTGCCCAACCGCACGCTGTGGCTGGTGGTAGGGGCCGCGTTGACCCTGTTGACGTTGGCCCTGTATGTCCCTTGGCTGGCGCGCCTGTTTGTGTTTGAGCCGCTGCCCCTGCCTTTTTTGGGCGCTACGCTTGGCTTGGGGCTGGCCAGTGTGTTGTGGTTTGAAGCGATCAAATTCACTCGCCGCCTGAAACCAGCTTCTTGATATATTTTGACGATTCATCCCATATGGCACCATAATGGAACTTGCAGCCATTTTGGAGCCACTATGCCAAATCTTTCAATCAAAGACGTGCCAGAAGCTTGGGCGCAAGCCCTGCGCTTGCGCGCCGCACGCAACCACCGCTCGCTGCAAGGCGAGTTGATGGTGTTGATCCAGAGCGCTGTCGAACCGGAATCAGGTGCGAGCGCCAACCTGATACTAGGTAAGGGGTCTCAAGCGCCATTTGTCGGCGACCAGACATCGGCACAGCGCCGCAGCACCGTCGTTGGTTTTGACAGATTTGGCAACCCGATCCTTCGGCAAGGCTGGAAAACAGTAGAGCAAGTGGTGGCAGAGCTCAAAGCAAAATACCCCAATGGACCGGTACCAGGGCAAGGCTCAAGCATTGACATGATTCGTGAAGACCGGGACAGCCGGTGAGCGCACTCTCGACGGCATTGCCTGCCTGCCCCACGTTGTACCTGGCCGAGCCACCCGCGCTGTATCTGGTGCGACCGCCTTTGGTGGTCGATTGCAGTGCGCTGGCAGGCATTGTGTTTCAGGAATCTTGGCAACAGAAGGCGCAGCAAAGCATTGCCGGGCACGCCTTGCATGCGCCCAGCCTGCTCCCGTATGAGATCGCCAGTGTGACCGTCAAAAAGCTGCGCCGCGGCGAGGCACACGCTAGCGACGGCCTGGCACAGGTTCTGGACATGGACATTGAATTGCATGAGGTCGATGCGCAGGCGGTGTGCGCGCTGGCCATGCAGTACCAACTCAGTGCCTATGATGCTGCTTACCTCTGGCTGGCTGCCGAACTCAAAGCGCCGCTGGCCACCTTTAACGAAAAACTGGCTACTGCGGCGCAAACGCACTTGAGTCAATTGCCTTGATCCGCCCAATTGGGCGCTTTGATCGACCCTCAGTCGTCGCCTGTCGCAGAAGCGTTTGCCGTGATTTGCGCCCGCAGCGTTTCAACTTCATCGAGCAATTGCAGCGCCAGCGCGGCCCCGGCCAGATTGATGCCGAGGTCGCGTTGCAGGCGCCAGGCGACTGCGGCGTGGCGTACCTGCAAACTGGTAAAGCGCCAGCGGTCGGGCGCACTGCCAGTCTCCGGTGCAATCACGCCTTCCTCGATCAGTTCAAGGATGAAGTCGGCCTCCATCGCGCAGCCACGGCTAAGCTCTTCCAGGCTGATATCGGTCTGATGTTCCAGGATGAAGCCGTTCAGCAGCGGCAGCGTGGTGGTGGTGTTCATGCCGGTACTCCCAATTTGGCGCGCGGGTCAAAGGATTTGAACTGCTCCGCCATGCTGCGGTAAAACGCCATTGCCGCCTCGCTGTCGGCACCCGGCAAGGCAATTTTCAGCACAAAATAAAAGTCCCCGGGGGCACGTGCCGGGATGCCGCGGCCCTTCAGCCGCAGCTTGCGCCCTTCCACCGAACCGGCGGGGATCTTGAGTTCCACAAAACCGCTGGGCGTCGGGACATTGATCTGCGCTCCCAGAGCGGCTTCCCAGGGTGCCACCGGCAGATCAAGATAGACATCGTGTTTGTCAACGCGGTAATGCGCATGCGGTCGAAACTCGATTTCAAGGTACAGGTCACCCGCCGGGCCCTGCCCGATGCCGGGTCCGCCTTGGCCGGCCAGACGGATATGTTGCCCGGCGCGCACCCCGCGCGGAATGGTAAATTCAATCTGGTGCTCGCGCGTGCCCACATGCCCTTGGGCGTCGAGCTCCGGCACTTGCAGCGTGACCCGACGGGTGGCACCGTGGTAGGCGTCTTCGAGCTCAATTTGTATTTTGGCGTGACGGTCCTGCCCCTGCGCGTTAAAGCCGGCTCTGTCCTCGTGGCCGCCGCGAGCGCTACCAAATCCACGCCGAAACAGGGATTCGAAAAAGTCGCTATGTTCGGCCGCTTCGTGCTCCGAAAACCCTTGCCCGGAGGTCTCGAAACCCTCGTTCCAGCCCGGTGGCGGTCGAAACTCCTGGCCGCCCTTCCAGTTGGCGCCGAGCTGATCGTAGGCGGCGCGCTTTTCCGGGTCCTTGAGTACTTCGTAGGCCTCGCCAACTTCTTTGAAACGAGCTTCGGCGTTGGCAACTTTGCTGACATCGGGATGGTACTTGCGTGCCAACTGGCGGTGCGCGCGTTTGATCTCGTCCTGCGTCGCGCTGCGCTCCAGGCCCATGATCTTGTAATAGTCTTTGAACTCCACCTGAACCCCCGGCAAAACGGCTACTGTACACCCCAAGACCGTGGTTGGCCCAACTCAAGCAGGGCCAGCGGGACGGGACCGCAAAGCATCAATCAGCGACCCGCACCGGCACGCGCGGGGCCAGC
>JADGRK010000119.1 GCA_017880985.1 Rhodoferax sp.
GGACCGCCACGCCGCCCGCGGTTTGGGCGTGACTTTTCAGCGCGCTGCAAATCATCGGGCCGAACGTCAGGTTGGGCACATAGTGGTTGTCCATCACATCAAAGTGGATCCAGTCGGCGCCCGCGGCAATCACGTTTTTCAGCTCATCGCCGAGACGGGCAAAGTCGGCCGAGAGGATGGAAGGGGCGATGCGGTAGATCATGGCCGAAGTTTAATCGGGGATTCTGATTGGCTGAGGACAGAGCTGGTTCGCTTCGCGTCACTGCAGTCTGTCCCGCAATTTCTAATCAGTTGAGGACAGAGCTTGCCCACTGCGTGTGGCTGCGGTCTGTCCCGCAAGGTTTCAGGATAGCATTGCGCCATGTCCAAGTACCAATTTCGCGTTGAAGTCGAGCCCCGCTATCTGGCCAGCCAATCGGCACCGCAACAGGGGCTTTATGTTTTCGCTTACACCATCACCATCATCAATACCGGCAAGATCAGCGCGCAGTTGATTTCACGCACCTGGAACGTGAACGACGCCAATGGCCACACCGAGCGCGTCAAGGGGCTGGGCGTGGTCGGACAGCAGCCGCTGCTCAAACCCGGCGAAGCCTTTGAATACACCAGCGGGACGCGCCTGCGCACGCCCACCGGCACCATGCACGGCAGTTTTTTTTGCGTTGCCGAAGACGGTGAAAAATTTGATGTCGATGTGCCGATGTTTGTGCTCGATGCCTTGAGCGCAGGCGGTGACGCGCGCACCCTGCATTGATGCCGCGCCGCATGAAACCGATGCCTGACTTGCCGGCACTGCTGGAGCGCCTGAACCCGCAGGCCGAACTGGTAGAGCGACACCTGTGGCTGATTGCCCTTTTTGAATGGTTGCGCGGCGACTGCTCCTCGGTAGCGGCCAGCATCGCACGCATTGAGCTGCTGCTGGACGCCATGCAAGCCCACCCTGGATCGCGGGTACGCCTACAGGCCTGGTGGCAAACACTGGTTGACACCATCGATGGCACCGCCCTGCTGGCCGACTATGGCTTTGCGTCGCGCAGTGCCTTTATCAGCGAATTTTTTGAACGTGTTCGCCTGAAGCTGTTGCCCGGCACACCCGAGACGGCTGACTCGTCCGCCCTTTTTTCTCTGGTGCTGTCCCACGGCTTTGACGCCCAGTGGCTGGCGGCGCTCGATGAAATCGCATTGGCACGCATCCAGGCTTTGTTGCAGCCGCCAGCATCGGCGCCAGCTGACGCTTCGCGGCCAGCCCTGTCGCAGTGGCAGAGCACGGTGCTGGAGGCCGTCACCTTTTGCACCACCCAGGTCCGCGCGGCCGGCTTCACACCCGAGTTGCGCCTGCGCATGAGCGCACCGGCGCGCGAGGCCGCAGCCTTTCATTGCCTGGTGCAGGACTTTGAAACCCTGCGCGACGTCTATCTGGCGTCACCGGCCGATGACAGCGACGAACGCCAGGCGGCGCTGCAACAGTTTCGCGAACGGCTTGAAGCCTGCCGCAGCGCGGCGGCCACGGTCTATACCCACCTGGACGCGCATGGCATTTCGGTCAACCTGGTATTCCAGTTGCGCCAGTTGCGCGAGCGGGTGCTGCGCATCCGGGCCCTGCTGGACTGCCTGATGTCTGTCCACCCGGCGGCCAGCACGGCACGCCTGTTGTCGCAGCTGGTGTTGGTCGGTCAGGAGCGCCGCAGCCTGCGCGCACTGATCGACTCCAACACCTCGATGCTGGCAGCCAAGGTGGCCGAGCGCAGCTCCGAAACCGGTGAGCACTACATCACCCGCACCCGGGCGCAATACCGCGCCATGCTGCGCGATGCGGCCGGTGGCGGTGCCGTCATGTCGCTCACCACGCTGGTCAAGTTCATCGTGCTCTCGATTGGCCTGTCGGCCTTCTGGAGCGGCCTTTTTGCCGGCCTGAACTACGCCCTGAGCTTTGTCTTGATCCAGTTGCTGCACTGGACCGTGGCTACCAAGCAGCCGGCCATGACGGCACCGGCCATGGCGGCCAAACTCAAGGACCTCGGCGCGCCCGGTGCGGTCGGTACTTTTGTTGATGAGGTGACGCATCTGGTGCGTTCGCAAGTAGCCGCCGTGATTGGCAATCTGGCCCTGGTGGCACCGTGCGTGGTGCTGATCAGCGCTGCACTCTGGTTCGCCTTTGGTGCGCCGATGATCAACGTCAAGGAGGCTGATCACGTGCTGCATTCCATCACCTTGCTCGGCCCCACCGCGCTGTTTGCCGCGCTGACCGGCGTGCTGCTGTTTGCTTCGAGCATCATCGCGGGTTGGGTCGAGAACTGGTTTGCGCTGCACCGGCTGGACTCGGCCCTGCGCTATAACCCCAAAATCACCGCCGCCCTGGGCGTGGGCCGCGCCGCGCGCTGGGCGCACTTTATGCACGACAATATCTCGGGTCTGGCGGCCAACGTGTCGCTCGGGTTGATGATGGGTTTGGTGCCAGCCTTTGCGGCTTTTTTTGGCCTCGCGCTGGAAGTGCGACACGTCACGCTTTCCACCGGACAGTTGGCGGCGGCGGCCGCGACACTTGGCCTGGAGGTGCTCACGCAGTCGGCCTTTTGGTGGTGCGTGGCCGGTATTGTGGTCACCGCTGTGCTCAATGTGGGCGTGAGTTTTTACTTCGCCTTCCGGCTCGCGCTACGCGCCCACAACGTCAGTGGCGTGAACCGCGCTCGCATTCGTGCCGCGATCGGTGCGCGCTGGCGCAGCAAGCCGTTAAGCTTTTTCTGGCCCGCCAAAGAAGACCCGGATCAAGGCACGCCAGAGCAGGAGCTGCCGCATGGGTGAATTTGACCTGATCGAGCGCTTTTTCAAACGCCCGACCCACAACGCGGTGCTGGGCGTGGGCGACGACTGCGCCCTCTTACAACCCAGCCCCGGCACGCAGTTCGCAATCTCCTGCGATATGCTGGTAGAGGGGCGCCATTTCCTCTCCACGGTGGACCCCTTCAAACTTGGACACAAGGCGCTGGCGGTGAATCTGAGCGATCTGGCCGCCTGTGGCGCCAAGCCACTGGCCTTTACCCTGGCCCTCGCCCTGCCGCGCGCTGACGAGGCTTGGCTGGCGCCTTTTTCACAAGGTTTGTTTGAGCTGGCGGATTTGCATGGCTGCGAATTGGTGGGGGGTGACACCACGCAGGGACCGCTCAACATCTGCATCACGGTGTTTGGCGAAGTGCCGGTGCTTGCAGGGCGTTCGCAGGCACTGTTGCGCTCGGGTGCGACCGCCGGGGACGACCTCTACGTGAGCGGCACGCTGGGCGATGCCCGGCTGGCACTGGAAGTTTTTCGCGGCACAGTGTCATTGCCGGCCCCGGTGTTTGAGGCCGCCCGCCTGCGCATGGAGCAACCCACACCGCGTGTGGCGCTGGGCCTGGCCTTGCGCGGCATTGCCACAGCCGCGATTGATGTCAGCGACGGCCTGCTCGGCGACCTCGGTCATATCCTGAACCAGTCGGTTGTGGGGGCTACGGTGAACACCGATATTGCTATGACACTGGTAGCTGCTTATACATACTACACGGTGGCTGGAGGTCAATTTGGCACAAATATCCCGGCCGCACAATGGCGCTCCTGGGCGCTCGCCGGGGGCGACGATTACGAGTTGTTGTTCAGCGCCCCGGTGGCGCAGCGCGCCGCCGTCGCCGCCGCCGCTCAAGCCAGCCAGACACCCGTCACCCGCATCGGCGGCATCGACGCTGAGCCGGGCTTGCGCCTGGTTGACAACCAGGGCCAGGCGGTGCCCAGCACTTACACCTCGTTCGACCATTTCGCCTGAAGCGAAACAGCCATGATCAGGCCCCGCCGCGATAATTGCGCCATGCTTGATAGCCAGCCCATTGACCCGTCGGCGCTGAGCCCGGTGCGCCCGAGTGCCGGCTTCATGCTGTCGCACCCGGCGCACCTGATGGCGCTGGGTTTTGGCTCGGGCTTGAGCCCGTGGGCGCCCGGCACGGCCGGTACGCTGTGGGCCTGGCTGGCATTTGTCGTGATGCAGCCGTGGATGAATGACGCGCGCTGGGCTTGGTTGCTGGCGCTGTCCCTGGTGCTGGGTTGGTGGGCCTGTAGCGTCACCGCCCGGCACATGCGGGTGCTGGACCCCAGCAGCATTGTGTGGGACGAGATTGCGGCCTTCTGGTTGGTGCTGTGGCTGGTGACTCCGACTGGTCTTTGGGGCCAATTGGCGGCGTTCGGCTTGTTCCGCTTTTTTGACGCCGTCAAGCCCGGCCCGGTGGCTTGGGCCGATCAGTTGTTTCATGGCGTCAACACCGAAGCCGACCCCGCCGCCTGGCGCAAGGCGGGCTTGGGCATCATGCTCGACGACCTGGTGGCCGGCCTGTGTGCGCTGTTGGTAATCGCTCTGTGGAGAGTTTGGCAGTGAGCAATACACTATTAATAGGCGAGCAGCTTACGCAGTATCTATGCGGTTTGATGGCTGATTTGCTTATAGAAAAAGATTGGAAGCTGGTCACCGCAGAGAGCTGCACCGGCGGCATGATTTCGGCTGCTTGCACCGATCTGGCCGGATCGAGTGAATGGTTTGAGCGCGGCTTTGTGACCTATTCCAACGCCGCCAAAACCGAGCTGCTGGGCGTCGATGGCGCGCTACTGTTACGCGATGGCGCTGTCAGTGAAAGCGTGGCACGCGCGATGGTGCATGGCGCGCTGGACCACTCGCACGCGCAGGTGGCAGTCTCAGTCACGGGCGTGGCCGGCCCCAGCGGTGGCAGCCCGGCCAAGCCGGTCGGCACGGTCTGGTTCGGCTTGGCCGTGCCGCGCCAGATCGTCACTGAAGTGCGCCACTTTGACGGTGACCGCGCCGCCGTTCGCGTCGCCACTGTGCAGCACGCCTTGAGGCGACTGGTGGAACTCCTGGCGCATTAAAAAACCCCGCTACGTTGCCGTAGCGGGGTTTTTGACATTCACGCTTTAGCTGACTTGCGTCAGCGTCAGATTAGAACGAGTGCTTGATGCCCAGGTCAACGCCGTTGGAAGAACCGTTGACACTGGTCACTGCACCGTTCAGAGCAGCAAAAGCGCCGCCAGAGTTGTTCACGGTGACGAGCGTGCCATACAGCGAAGTACGCTTGCTCATGTCATAGACATAACCCAGAGCCAATTGGTCGGTCTTGGCAGTGCCGTTGTCGCTGTTGGAAAAAGCGATGCGGATGGTGCCAGGGCCCATCGGAACCAGACCGCCGATCAGATAACCGTCGATGTCATGAAAACCGGTAAATCTCTCTTTGGTAATCAGGCCCATCACGGTTGCCATGCCGAAGTTATACGAAGCGCCAATGTTGGCGGACTCGAGGTCGGTGCCAACACCCGCGATAGTCTTGCTGTATGCACCAGCCACGCTGATGGGGCCGCCATCATAAGTGAGACGAATGGCATTTCCGGTGCCAGCATTGGAAGGTGCACCCGAGGATGGGTTTTCACCCATGTAGGTCTGAGCCCAAATGCCAAAGCCGCCCATGCTTGGCGACAGGTAAGCCACGCTGTTGGAAGCGCGAACAGCGGTTATGCCACCCGTATATGGGGCAAAACCCGGAAATGTCTGGCCAACAAGGGTACGGGTCGTGCCGACGCCGTTGGTGCCGAACGGATCATAAACGGTCTGGCTCCAGAATTGCGGGGTGTAGTCACGACCCAGACGCACTTCACCAAAACCACCCATCAGGCTCACGGTGGAGCGGCGATTGAAGGTCAGGCCTTGGCTACCGTTCGTGCCAGCCAGAGCACCACCAGTCGCCTGGTTGTTGATGTTGGTGGCCTGACCAGTACCATCGTCATTGTTGACACCGGCTTCCAGCCAGAAGCCAGCTTGCAGGCCACCGCCGAGGTCTTCAACACCTTTAAAGCCCAGACGGCTGCTCTGGTAGCCAGAGTTCTTCAATGAGGTCTTGTTGGAAACATCACCACTGCCATAAGAGACTGAAGCGTCAACCACGCCAAATAGAGTCACGGAAGACTGTGCGGAAGCGGCACCAACAACAGCCAAGGCAGCCAAGGCTATGAGGGATTTTTTCATATTAAATTACTCCAAGGTTAAACAGAGGGCGCCGGATTCAATCGTCGCAGGCCCCGGGCAAACCTCCTTTTTCAGGAAGTTGGGTCTATTGAACCAGAGGGCGCGCGGCTTGGCAAAGAAAAACCGCGTAAACCTTTGCAAACCCCGTTTTTTCGTTGTGCTGTTGCAACAACCTGAAACAACTTGTCACGCCGACCGGCGGTCGCGCGGCCCGCTTGGAAGTTATATCAGTTATCACTGATATCTTTGAGCTCCCCGACGCGCCGGGGACCCGTTTACTGAACCAGGCTCACGGCCAGCGAGAAGGTCACAAAAGCCGCCGCAGTGGATACCAGAATAATGCGGGCAATACGACCGTTGTCAGCGCCAAAGCGCTCGGCCAGCAGGGAGACATTGCTGGCACTGGGCAGCGCTGCCACCAGCACCAGCACGGTCAGGGCAGAGCGCGCCAGCGGCACACCGATTTGAATCGCGATGCTGCCCGCCACCAGTACCAGCAGCGGATGCAGAAAAAGTTTGAGCGCGGCCGCTGGCAGGTAATCCCGCAGGGGAATCGGCGAATGCTTGTGCAGGGTACTGAGCATTTGTGACCGTGCCAGCACCGCGCCAATGGTGAACAGCGCCACCGGCGAGGCCGCGTCGGCCAGCAAACCAATGGTTTGCGCCACTGGCTTGGGCAATTCCAGACCCAGCCCCGAGGCCACTCCACCGAGCAGGATAGACCAGGGCAAGGGGTTGGCGACAACGCCTTTGAGGGCGCTTTTGAGTGCTTTACTGACGCCATGCCTATCAGCGCCGTCCAGCCGCGAGAGCGCAATGCAGAGCGAGGTAGTGAGCAGCATGTCGATCGCCATCGTCAAAATGACCGGTCCGGCCGCCTGCGCGCCCAGCAGCGCCACCAACAGCGGCACACCCATGAAGCCGGAGTTGGGAAACGCCGCCACCAGTGCCCCAAACGCAGCGTCGTTCCAGCCGATGCGCCGGTTCAGGCTGACAGCCACTGCAATTGCCACCATCGTCAACGCACAAAAAGCGTAAGTCAGAAACACCCCGCCGTCGAGCAACTGCGCCAGCGGCGTACTGGCACCAAGGCGGTACAACATGCACGGCAAGGCAAAAAACAACACGAAACTGTTCATGCCGGTCACCGCCTCCAGTGGCAACAGGCGTTTGCGCGCGGCGATGTAGCCGCACAGCACCAGCGCGAAGAAGGGAAAGGTGATCAG
>JADGRK010000120.1 GCA_017880985.1 Rhodoferax sp.
GCTGATTCAGGGCGCCAGCCCGAGCAGCCACGCATCAATCTCCTGCACCGCTGCATCGGTGGCCGCGGTCAAGGCGCGTACGCCGCCGCTGGCGTCCGCTGTGGGCGCGGGCCGTTGCACGATGACGCTGCGCTGCGCCACCAGCCGCTCGCCGCTGGGGCCGGGCTGGACCAGTGTGGCGCGCAGGCGCAGCAGGCCGGTGCTGCGCTCGGGCGTCTCAAACAACTGGCTGAACTCTTCAAGCTCGACGCGCAGCGTGCGAGGCGACGCCAGCGCCTGTGGGGTCGGCGCGGTGGCTGACGTCGCGGCGCTGATCGGGCCGCCGTCACCGGGACTCAGCACGGCGCGGTTTTGCCCCAATAGCTCGCGCAGGCGCTGGCGCACCAGTTGCGCCGGTGGCATGCTCCAGCGCGCCAGGGCGTAGGGCCGGAGTTGCTGGGCATCGCTGTAGGCCAGGCGGTAGAGCACCGCGCTGCCCTCCAGCGCCGGGCTGGCCTCCACCTCAGCCAGCGCCAGGGGCGGCTGCGAGGCGGCGTGGTTGGCAGCGGGCAGGTGCAGCGCGCCGGGGCCAAAGTCGAACACCACGGGTTGCACGCTGGCGCGCGGCAGGGCGCAGCCCGTCAATGTCAAAAATATGATGACAAATAGGCCTCTAGCCACCGTGCAGCAAGCGCGGCAAGCTACTGAATTGATAGTATTTTTCATGGTTCTTATGGCCTTGCCGGGAAGCCGGGCTCGCCCGGGCCAGGCGCCACCGGGGTGTTGCCCAGCAGCAGTGACTGCGGGTTGTCGTTGACGCTGTTGACGGCACGGCTCACGCTGCGGGCCGCGCGGGCGGCGTCGTCCACCGCGTGATCAAGGCGCGGCAAGGTGGCGGCGTTGAGGGTTTTGCCGGTGGCGACCAGCGTGTCAACGCCTAGCGAGAGTTGGTCCAGCGTGCCACCGGGCTCGCTCATGCGCTCGGTCACGACCCGGAAAGCGCGGGCCGAGGCGCGGGCCTCGTCAGCGCTGTCGCCGACCCGATCGGAGGTGGCTTGCATGGTTTTAAGCGTGGCCTTGGTGTCCTGCGCCAGTTGCGGCAGCACTTTGCCAGCCTGCGCTGAAAACTGATTGATGTTGGCTGCGGCTTGCCCAATGCCGTCAATCGCCGTTATCAGGCTTTTTTGGTTCTCTGGGCCAAGCAGCAGGTTGACGCGGCGGCTGGTTTCCTCCACCTGCGACAGGATGCGCTCGCCCTGGCTGGAGAGCTTGGAGATCAAACCGGACCGCATCGGGATGCGTCTGGGCGGATCCTCGTTGGCGGGCAAGCGGACTTTGGACTCGCCACTGTCGTCGAGCTGCACAAAGGCCAGCCCGGTGACACCCTGAAAACCCAATGTGGCGAAGGTCGATTGGGTGATCGGCGTCTGCTCGTCAACTGCAATGCGGACCAGCACATGGCCGCTCGCCAGCGGATCAAAACCAATGGCGCTGACCTTGCCGACGTTGACGCCCTTGAAGCGCACCGAGGCTTGTGGCTGCAGGCCGGTCACCGCCTCGGCACTGGATATTTCATAGATCTGCTGCATACCGGTTTCGCGCGTCAGCCAGACCGCCAGCGCCACCAGCAGGGCCAGCACCACCAGCACAAAGGCGCCAGCCGCGATGGCGTGGGATTTGTTTTCCATAAGTTTGTCTTTTTACACCGTCGGGGCAGCTTCGCGCAACAAGGCGGTGGCGCGCTGCCCACGCTCGCCCAGAAAAAAGTCATGAATAAAAGGGTGCGGGTAGGCCATCACTTGCTGCGGCGTGCCACTGACGATGATGCGCTTGTCGGCCACCACCGCAATCCGGGTGCTGAGCTCAAACAAGGTGTCGAGATCATGCGTCACCATCACCACCGTCAAGCCCAGCTCGCGGTGCAGCGAGCGCAACAGCGCCACAAAATCGTCGGCGCTGTCGGGGTCAAGACCGGAGGTGGGCTCGTCGAGCAGCAGCAGCGGCGGGTCCATGATCAGCGAGCGTGCCAGCGCCACCCGCTTGACCATGCCACCGGATAAATCAGCCGGCATTTTGTGCGCCTGCGTCGGGTCCAGCCCGACCATCTGTAGCTTGACCATGGCAGCGTCGCGAATCAGCGCGGCCGGCAGGGTCTGGAGCTCGCGCAGGGCAAAGGCAATGTTCTCCAGTACCGTGAAGGCCGAAAACAAGGCACCGTGCTGAAACAGCATGCCAACGCGGCTGGCGGCCCCCTCGCGACCGAGTTGCGAAGCCGGCTGGCCGAGCACTGTGACGCGGCCACGTGCCGGGCGTTCCAGCCCCAGGATCTGGCGCAGTAGCACGGTTTTGCCTGACCCAGACCCGCCCACGATCGACAGCAGCTCACCGGCCGCGATGGTGAGGTTCAGATCCTGGTGGATCACGGCCTCGCGCCCAGCGCCGCGAAACACCGACCAGAGATGCTCAATCTCGACCACCGGTGTCAGCTCAGGCGTCATAAGCCAATGTCCTTGAACAGCACGGCAAACAGCGCATCCACCAGAATCACCATGGTGATCGATGTCACCACCGAGGCGGTGGTGCCTTGCCCCAGGCTCTCGGTGTTGGGCTTGACGCGCAGGCCGTAGTGGCAACCGATCAAGGCAATCAGCAGGCCAAATACCACCGATTTGCCCAAGGCCAGGTTGAGGTTGGAGACTTCGACGGCGCGCGGCAGGGTGGCAAAGAAATAGGCCGGTGTCACGCCCATCACCAAGTCCGAAGCCAGCATGCCACCGGCCAGCGCTGCCAGCGTGGTCCAGACCGCCAGCAGCGGCATGGCGATGGACATGGCGATGGCGCGCGGCAGCACCAGCCGGTAGCCTTTGGCGATGCCCATCACACGCATGGCGTCGAGTTCTTCGGTCACCCGCATGACGCCAATTTGCGCCGTGATGGCGGAGCCGGAGCGCCCGGCGATCAGAATCGCGGCCAGCACCGGCCCGAGCTCGCGGATCAAGGACAGGCCCAGAATATCGACGATGAAGGCATCAGCACCAAACTGGCGCAATTGCAGCGACATCAAATAGGCCAGCACCACGCCGATCAAAAAACCGACCAGCGCCGTGATCGGGAGCGCCCTAGCCCCGATGTGATACAGGTGGCCCGATACATCGCGCCACGGGCCTTTGCCGGGCGCGCGCAGCAGCTTGAGCGTGTCAAGCAGCAACTGGCCGACCAGGCGGATCAGACCGGCCACATGGTCGATCAGAATCCACACTGCGGCACCTAGCGCCAGGAAAAGCTGCCAGGCGGTGGTGCGGGTGGCGACCGGCGGCGCCATGGAATACTGCGCCACCCGCGTCAGCATGCTGCGCTGCGACTCGCCCATCAAAAGCTGAGCCGGCCATCGGTGGCCCCAGGCGTTCCACAGCAGCTGGGCACCGACATGGTCGAGTCGTTGCAGGCTGCGCAAATCCCAGGTGCAAGGGCTGGCCTGGGCGGCAGCACAGGCACCCAGCCCGGACTCAACCTGGGCCCAGACCGCCGGTTCAGCCAGCCGCGCCGCCGTCCAGCAGCCCGCCAGCAGCACCGCCGTGCCCTCGGGCACCGGCTGGCGTGTGATGCGGGGCGGGTCTTGCGTCATGGTGACGCATCGTAACGCCGAAGCTTGGGATGGGACTGAAAGTTCAAATCGATGCTATAAAGAAACCATTACTTCAAAGTCTTGATCTTGACGCGGCCTTGCTGGCTTGGCGTTGGGTGCTTCCTGCCACCTCCTGATCGTTTGCTATAAAGTTCGGGACTGGGTGCTTGCACATCCCCTTAAAAACCATGGTCATTGGAAACAGCATTGTTCGGCGAGAAAATATCGACGCATTTCACGGCAACGGCAAACCGGCTCGGCACCTACATCGAGACACGTCGTACCCTCGGCTGTGCGCCCAAGTACTATCTTGAAAGGATTCCCAATGTCACAATTCAACTTTGAAACCACCCCCAAAATCATCTGCGAGCAGGGCGGCGCCAATCGTCTGGGCGAGATCGCCAAGAGCCTGGGCATCACGCGACTGTTTCTGGTCACCGACGTCGGCTTGATCAAGGCCAAACTTATCGACGGTGCCCTGGCCTCATTGGCCGCCGCCGGTGTTGCGGCAACCGTGTTTTCCGAAGTGCTGGCGGACCCACCCGAGCTCAGCGTGCAGGCAGCGGTTGACGCGGCGCGAGCGGCTGGTGTCGACGGCGTAGTCGGCTTCGGCGGCGGCAGTTCGCTCGATACGGCAAAGCTGGTCGCCTTGCTGGCGTGCACATCGCAGGCGCTGCCCGACATCTACGGCATTGGCTTGGCGCGCGGGCCCCGCCTGCCGCTGATACAAGTGCCGACCACCGCTGGCACCGGCTCCGAAGTCACGCCGATTTCCATCCTCACCACGCCCAGCCACGAAAAGAAGGGCGTGGTCTCGCCGCTGCTTTTTCCGGACCTGGCGCTGCTCGACAGCCGCCTGACTCTGGGCCTGCCACCAGCCGTGACGGCGATGACCGGCGTCGATGCCATGGTGCACGCGATTGAGTCGTTCAGCACCCGGCTGAAGAAAAATCCGCTCTCCGACGCGTTGGCAATCAAGGCGCTGCAGTTGCTCTACGCCAACCTGCCGGCGGCAGTCAACGACGGCAAGGACCCCACCGTGCGCGAGAACATGCTGCTCGGCTCGCTGTTTGCCGGCATGGCCTTCGCCAACGCCCCGGTCGCTGCTGTCCACGCGCTCGCCTATCCACTGGGCGGCCACTATGGCCTGCCGCATGGTCTGACCAATTCACTGGTTATGCTGCCGGTGCTGGAGTTCAACCTTCCGGCGGCCCAGGCGCTCTACGCCGAACTGGGTCGCGCCATCCTGCCGGATCAGCGGGGTGCTGCGGATAGCCAAGCAGCGGCGGCTTTCGTCGCGGCCATCCGTGCGCGCGTGGCCGCCATGCCTTACGCACAGCGCCTGCGTGATGCCGGCGTCAAGCAAGACGATCTGCCGATGCTGGCGCGCGACGCCATGAACATCCAGCGCCTGCTGGTGAACAACCCGCGCGATGTCACCTACGAAGACGCCCTGGCAATGTACCAGGTCGCCTACTGAAATCGACGGCCAGTGGAGCAATGCCGACAGCGGCGAAACCTGTGCCGTCACCAACCCCGCCACGGGCTGTTGGCTTGTTGCAAAATGTCCTTCTTTGAAATGTGACTGGACCGGACCCCCGCAACACCTATGAACACCACCTTCGACTACATCATCATCGGCGCCGGCACGGCGGGTTGCCTGCTGGCCAACCGGCTCTCGGCGGAGGTCGGCAAACGGGTGCTGCTGATCGAGGCCGGTCGCAAGGACGACTACCACTGGATTCACATTCCGGTGGGTTACCTGTATTGCATTGGCAACCCGCGCACCGACTGGCGGTTTAACACGGAGCCCGAGACCGGGCTGAATGGCCGTGCCTTGCGTTACCCGCGTGGCAAAACGCTGGGTGGCAGCAGCAGCATCAATGGCATGATTTACATGCGCGGCCAGTCGCATGACTATGACCAGTGGGCGCAGCTCAGCGGCGATGACGCCTGGACCTGGCAGAACTGCCTGAAAGATTTCATGGCGCATGAAAATCACTATAAATTGGATAGCGGTTCACGCCCTTTTGACGGGGGCCAGAGCCCAAAAAACTTTGAGGAATTGAAAAAATTTCATGGCCACGACGGCGAATGGCGGGTGGACAAGCAGCGCCTGCGCTGGGATGTGCTGGACGCGTTCGCGCAAGCGGCGCAGCAGGCCGGCATCGCGGCCACCGATGACTTCAATCAAGGCAATAACGAGGGCGTGGGTTACTTTGAAGTCAACCAGAAAAACGGCTGGCGCTGGAGCACGGCCAGGGCTTTTTTGCGGCCCACCTGCCTTGAGCGTCCCAATTTTGAGATGTGGACTTCGGCTCAGGTCGTCCGGCTGTTGCTTGAAACCCAGCCCGATGCCAGCCAGCGCTGCACCGGTGTGCAGGTGTGGGTCAACGGCGAAATGGTGAAGACCACGGCCACGACAGAGGTCATCCTGAGTGCGGGCAGTATTGGCTCACCCCAGATCTTGCAGCTTTCGGGCATTGGCCCGGCCGCACTGTTGCAGCAGCACGGCATTGAGGTGCTGCATGACGCGCCAGGAGTCGGTGCCAATTTGCAGGATCATTTGCAGATTCGTGCCGTGTTCAAGGTGCAGGGGGTCAAGACGCTCAACACGATGGCCAATTCACTGTGGGGCAAAGCCATGATCGGGCTGGAGTATGCCTTCAAGCGCAGCGGCCCGATGAGCATGGCACCGTCGCAGCTCGGGGCCTTCACCCGCAGCGATGCGGCGCAGCCCTACCCGAACATCGAGTACCACGTGCAGCCGCTCAGTCTGGAGGCTTTTGGTGAGCCGCTGCACAGCTTCAACGCCTTTACCGCCAGCGTCTGCAATTTGCAGCCCGGCAGCCGCGGCACGGTGAGCATCAAGAGTCGCCAGTTCGACGCCGCACCGGCCATTGCGCCCAACTATCTGAGCACCGATGCTGACCGCAAGGTCGCGGCCGATTCGCTGCGCCTGACGCGCAGCATCGTGGCACAACCGGCAATGGCCAAATACCAGCCGCAGGAGTGGAAGCCTGGCGTCCAGTATCAGACTGACCAGGAGTTGGCCAAGCTGGCGGGCGATATTGCCACCACCATCTTCCACCCGGTCGGCACCACCAAAATGGGCCGTGCCGATGACCCCTTTGCCGTCGTCGATTCCCGGCTTCGGGTGCGCGGGCCAGGCGGCTTGATTGGCGGCCTGCGGGTGGTCGACGCCGGCATCATGCCCTTGATCACCAGTGGCAACACCAACTCACCGACGCTGATGATTGCCGAGAAGGCGGCGCAATGGATTGTGGCGGACGCCGCGCGGCGAGGCAGCGGCGAAAACTAAAGCCCCAGTCGGCGGCAAATCTCCAGCGTCGCCGCGCTCTGGTTCATGCTGTAAAAGTGCAAGCCCGGTGCGCCACCGGCACGCAGTTGCTCGCACAAATCAGTGACCACGTCCAGACCAAAAGCCTTGATTGACGCGCTGTCATCGCCAAAGTTTTGCAGCCGCAGACGAATCCAGCGCGGAATTTCGGCACCACAGGCATCGCTGAAGCGCATCAGTTGTGTCGAGCTGGCAATTGGCATGATGCCGGGCACCACCGGCACACTCACATCGAGCGCATCCAGCTCTTCGATAAAGCGGAAGTAGGCGTCGGCGTTGTAGAAATACTGAGTGATGGCG
>JADGRK010000121.1 GCA_017880985.1 Rhodoferax sp.
ATCTGCGGACCGAGGTCAGAGCCGCCAATGCCGATATTGACCACGTCGGTGATCGCCACGTCAGCACGCACTGATTGCGCATAGGCCAGCATGGCGTCCAGCGTCACCTGCACCTGGGTCAGTTGCTTGTCAAGGCCTTCCAACGCAGCGCTAATTGCTATTGTTTTACTAGCTGCTTGCGCAGTATCTACGGGGGCTATAGGTGGATTTCTCAATAACCAATGCATCACCGAACGCTGCTCGGTGGTGTTGATTGGCGCACCCGAAAACATGGCGTCCCGATGCGCCTGCACGCCGCATTGACGGGCCAGATCGAACAGCAGTTGCTGCGTGGCGCTGTCAATCAGGTTCTTGGACAAATCGGCAAAGACGTGGGGGGCGGTCTGGCTAAAGGCCTCAAAGCGGCCAGCTTCTGTCGCAAAGTCAACGCGCATGTCAAAAGTGTGGCCACTGCGATTGAAAGCGATCTGGAGTGCGCCCCAAGCGGGGGCACGGTCACAGCGAGTTCGGATCATGGGAGAGTCCTGAAAAGTCGGGGCGCAAGCCAACAAATTGACAGCAAAAATCAAGCCGCCGATAACAGCTTTTCGAGCTTCACGGCATCGACACAAAAGGCGCGGATGCCTTCAGCCAATTTCTCGGTCGCCATGGCGTCCTCATTGAAGTCGAACCGGAAGACGGCTTCGTTGTCGTAACTGACTGCGGCGATGTCAAGCGCCCGGGCGCTCTGCGGGTCCAGCGCACGCGCCAGCGGCGCTTTATTGGCAGCCAAGGCGGCCAGCAAATCCGGGCTGATGGTGAGCAGATCACAACCAGCCAGTGCCGTGATTTGCCCCAGATTGCGAAAGCTGGCACCCATCACTTCCGTGGCGATGCCAAATTTCTTGTAATAGTTGTAGATTTGCCGCACCGACCTAACCCCTGGATCAGCCGCACCGGCATTGTCAGCCTCTACCCAAGCCGTGCCCGCGGTCTTCTTGTACCAGTCGTAAATGCGACCCACAAAAGGCGAAATCAGTTGCACTTTGGCCTGCCCGCACGCCACCGCCTGGCAGAATGAAAATAGCAGGGTCAGGTTGGTGTGAATGCCGCGCTGCTCCAATTGCTTCGCCGCTTGAATGCCCTCCCAGGTGGCGGCGACCTTGATCAGCACCCGGTCGATGTGAATGCCCTGCGCCTGATACAGCTCAATCAGCCGCTCGGCGCGGCTGATGCTGGCGCTGGTATCGAAACTCAGCCGCGCATCCACCTCAGTCGACACACGTCCCGGAATGATGGACAGAATCTCGCAGCCAAAACGCACCAGCAGACGGTCCACAAGCTCGTCCAGCGGACGCCCCCGGAATTGCGACACGGTATCGGTCAACAGCGTGCGGTAATCCGCCTTTTGCACCGCTTTGAGGATCAGCGACGGATTGGTGGTGGCGTCTTGCGGCAGATAGACATCAATCTGTTTGAAGTCGCCGGTGTCGGCGACCACGGTGGTGAACTGTTTGAGGGCGTCGAGTTGATTCATGCTGCCATTATCGGGCGATGACCCGGTCAGCAAATACCGGCTGGTTACACGTTTTTCTGAAAACCATGAAACTAAGTTACATTAACGACTGTTTTTTCTCTTAATCAGTTGAGGACAGAGCTAAAGATCTGTCCCGCAAGTAAATAAAACTATGAGTTTTGACCTTGTTTTGTTTGGTGGCACCGGCGATCTGGCCTGGCGCAAATTGATGCCGGCGCTATTTCAGGCCTTTCGTCATGGCACGCTGCCCGCTGGCGGACGCATCATTGGCGTTGCCCGCGACCCGCTCAGCGCCGAGCAATACCGCGCGCAAATCCACGCGCGTTTTGAGCAAGTAGATTTAACCAAGCGCCCCAGCCTGGAAGAGTTCACGCGATTCGCGGCTTTGCTTGAATTCGTGCAGATGGATTTATCCCGGCCCGATGACTATGCCCGTCTGGTCGCCAAACTGGCAGAGCGCCAGGCCGACATCGTGGTGATGTATGTCGCCACCGCACCCGCGCTATTTACCACCGTATGCGAGCAGCTCGCTGCGGCCGGGCTCAACACGCCACAGACCCGCGTGGTGCTGGAAAAACCGCTGGGCCATGATCTGGCGAGCAATCGTGCGATCAACGAGGCGGTGCGCCAGGCGTTTGGTGAAAAGCATATTTTTCGCATTGACCATTACTTGGGCAAGCCCGCGGTGCAAAACCTGTTTGCACTGCGCTTTGGCAATGCCTTGTTTGAGCCCTTGTGGCGGCGCGAGCACATTGCCAACATTCAGATCACGATTGCCGAAGAACTGGGCGTGGAAAAACGTGGTGCGTTTTACGAGACCACCGGAGCGCTACGCGACATGGTGCAAAACCACGCACTGCAACTGCTGTGCGCCATTGGCATGGAGCCGCCCATCAACACGCACGCCGATGCCATTCGCGACGAAAAACTCAAGGTGTTGCGCTCGCTCAAACCCTGGACCGCTGATTCAATGACCCAGGATGTGATCCGCGGCCAGTACGCGGCAGGTTCCATTGCCGGCGTGCCAGTAGCCGCGTACCGCGAAGAGTCCGGCGTTGACCCGCGCAGCAACACCGAGACCTTTGTCGCCTTGCGCACCGAAATATCCAATTGGCGCTGGGCTGGCGTGCCGTTCTACATCCGCACCGGCAAACGTCTGGCTGGGCGCGACGCCCGCATTGTGGTCAATTTCCGGCCGACGCCGCACGCCATCTTCAATTCACAAATTGGCGCCGCCAATCGGTTGGTGATCAACCTGCAACCCAGAGATGGACTCGAATTGCACCTGCTGGCTCAAGGGCAGAGCAACCGTCGCAATTCGCAAACCCTGTCGCCGGTGCAACTCGATCTTGACTTCGACAAGCGCTTTGGTTCGGAACGGGTGGGCGCCTATGAACGCCTGCTGCTGGACGTGATCGATGGCCGCCTGAACCTGTTTGTGCGTAGCGATGAGCAGGAAGAAGCCTGGCGCTGGGTGGAACCGATTCTGGAACACTGGAAAAATGACGCGCAGGGCCCGCGCCTGTATGCGGCAGGCACCTGGGGTCCCAGCGCCTCCAGCGCCATGATTGCGCGTGACGGCTATTGCTGGAGTGAAGAGAACTGATGCTTGACCGAATCAACGCTTGCCTGCCTTCGTTGGCACCGGCCGAACAGCGGGTCGGCAAATTGGTGCTGAGTGACCCACGCAGCTTTGCCAGGCAGCCAGTGAGCGAGCTGGCCGACCGGGCGCATGTGAGCAAACCCACGGTGGTGCGGTTTTGCCGCAGTGTCGGATATGACGGCCTGTCTGACTTCAAGCTCAAGCTGGCCGGCAGTGTGAGCGAGGGCGTGCCCTTTATTCACCGCAGCGTCGATGCCGACGACAAGACCTGCGACATCATGGTCAAGGTGATTGACAACACCGTGGCGGCCTTTTTGAAATACCGCAACGATGCCAGCACCGCAGCGATTGAGAAAGCGGCGACGGCGTTGGTGGAAACCTACCGGCTTGGCAAACGCATCGAATTCTTCGGGGTTGGCAATTCCGGCATCGTGGCGCAGGACGCCCAGCATAAATTCTTCAGGCTGGGTGTGCATGCCATTGCCTACAGTGACGGCCACATGCAGGTCATGAGCGCGTCGCTGCTGGGCCCGGGCGACTGTGTCGTCATCATCTCCAACTCAGGCCGCACCCGCGACCTGATGGATGCCTGCGACATTGCGCGCAAAAATGGGGCCACCACCATTGTCATCACCGCCAGCGGCTCGCCGCTGGCTGCGGCCGGCCATATCCACCTGGCGGCCGACCATCCGGAAGGTTTTGACCGCTACAGCCCGATGGTGTCGCGCCTGCTGCATCTGCTGATCATCGACATTCTGGCGACCTGCGTGGCGCTGCGTATTGGGGGGGGGAAATTGCAGCCCTTGCTGCGCGAAATGAAGAACAACTTGCGCAACAAACGCTACGCTTGAAACTAATAACGGCTACGACGCCCTATGCACTTGCGTAATCAGCTACAACTTTAGTAGCACTTGATAGTTACCGGATTGACCTCCATCTGAGGCCCAGAAAGGTATTTCCATCATGACTGACTCTCTGCACATTGTTTGTCCCCACTGCCACACCACCAACCGGGTGCGCGACAGCGATCTTGCCAACGCCCCCGATTGCGGCAACTGCCACAAACCCTTGTTCCTGGCGCATTCTCTGGCGCTCGATGAAAGTAATTTTGATCGTCACATCAGCCGCAGCCAGATTCCGCTGCTGGTGGACTTTTGGGCACCCTGGTGCGGACCGTGCCGCCAGATGGCACCGGCATTTGAGGAAGCGGCGGCGCAACTGGAACCGCGTTTTCGCTTGGTCAAGGTCAACACCGAGGAGTCTCAAAGCCTGGGCGGACGCTTCAATATCCGCAGCATCCCCACACTGGCCCTATTCTCAAACGGCCGCGAAGTGGCACGCCAGGCCGGTGCCATGGGCGCAGCCGACATCGTGCGTTGGGCCTTGGCGCAACGCCCATGACGGTGACTCGGCGGTCACTGTGCCATCGCTGAGCGATTGGCATCCGGGTTCTGCCACAACGCTTACGAGCGCCATGACCAACCTGTCGGGAGTCAAGACCAATTGCGGCAGCCAGAGCCACAGCAACAATCAGCGCTTGAGAGACAAGCCATGACCTTGCCTGGCTAGCGCGGGCGGTTTCACCGGGTTCGAGCTGAGGTCCGTCCGCCGCCCGGGCCGACTCATGGTGTGGCAGATTCCAGCAGGTAGCCCAGCCCGCGCACGTTGCGGATATTCAACCCGGAGTCAGCCAGCTTGCGGCGCAGACGGTGAATGTAAACCTACAGTGCATTCGAGACCGTCCCTGATCCGGCGCCCGCACCCTCGGACGGAAGCGGCTCGATTCGAGCAGCGACAGGGCCACTGCGCCGTCGGCTACAGACATTACCGCGTGGCCAGCCTGCGCAAGCTGAGCACACAGGCCATCGCGCAACAAGGCATCGTCTTCAACAATCAGCAAGCTGGACATGGTCTGAGCATAACAAGCAACGCGGCGGCTACTGGCTCGAGCGGACCGCTTCAACTCTGGCCAGGTGAATCATTTGACCAATATCTTGGCCCGTAGCCCCCGTTGATATTGCGTAAGCAGCTATTATATTTGTAGCAATCCCCTGCCCTGCTGACAAGGCGGCCAGCAGTCGTGGGCGTTGCGGGTAGGCTGACTCGGCCAGCCCCAGCCGCCCGCGTGCATCGCACTCACAGGCCAGCAGAATCTGCTTGAAACGCTCTGGTTTGCGAAAGGCGTCGCAGCGTTCGATCAGGCGCACCAGCGCCGCGGCATCCAGTTCGCCACTGCGGTGGATGTTGCTGTGTTCGCGTGCCACCACGTCGGCCAGTTCGCGACACTCGGTGGGCAGGCGCAGGCGCTCCGCCAGGCTCTTGAGGAGTTGCGCGCTGCGCTGCTCATGGCCGAGGTGGCGCGGCAAAATGTCGATCGGTGTGTTGCCTTTGCCCAGGTCGTGCGTCAGGCAGGCCAGCCGCACCGGCAGATCGGCACCCAGGTGCGCCGCCATGTCGAGCACCAGCAGCAAATGCGCGCCAGTGTCGATCTCGGGGTGATAGTCGACGCGTTGTGGCACGCCCCACAGCCGATCCACCTCGGGCAACAGTCGCGCCAGTGCACCACAGTCACGCAGCACGACCAACATGCGCGACGGTGTCGCCTCCATCAAGCCTCTGGCCAGCTCCTGCCAGACCCGCTCGGCGACCAGATGATCGACCTCGCCGCTTTGCACCATGTCACGCATCAGTTGCAGGGTTTCCGGTGCCACATGGAAGTCGGCAAAACGCGCAGCGAGACGGGCCACGCGCAGGATGCGTACCGGGTCTTCGCGAAAAGCGGTGCTGATATGGCGAAACACTTTATTGCTCAGATCCTGCTGGCCGTGAAACGGGTCCACCAAAACCCCAGCCCCAGTCGATGCGCTTGGTTCACTTCCGCCCTGGGGGAGGGTTATGGCGGGGGCCTCTGCCGGGCTAACAGCGGCTTGCACAAATTGAGTGCCAAATTGGCCTGTAGCGCTTACGCAGTCTGCATGAACAGCTATCGCATTAATAGTGAGGTCGCGCCTTGAAAGATCTTCTTCCAGCGTCACGTCGGGCGTCGCGTGGATGCTGAAGCCGTGATAGCCGGGTCCAGTCTTGCGCTCGGTGCGGGCCAGCGCATATTCCTCATGGGTTTGCGGGTGCAAGAACACCGGAAAGTCTTTGCCGACCGGCACAAAACCCTGCGCCATCAATTGATCCGGCGTGGCACCCACCACCACCCAGTCGCGGTCTTTCACGGGCAGCCCCAGCAGGGCGTCGCGCACCGCACCACCCACCAGGTAGATTTGCATGTCAGCGCTTGAGCCGATAGGGCTCTTCAAAATCGAGAAAGTCCTGTTCTGCCAGCGCCCCATCGATCCAGGCCTTGACGCCGGGAAGCGCGCAGACCCGCCCAACATAGCCGGCAATCGCCTCTGGTAGCGGCAAAGCATAGGTTTTCAAGCGCGTGCAAATCGGCGCGAAGTAGGCATCGGCCACCGTGAAAGCGCCAAACAGCAGCGGCCCGCCGTGCTGGTTGAGCAGTTCCTGCCACATTGCCACCAGCCGTGCCACATCAGCGCGCACGGTCGGCTGGTCGCGCCAGATCAAAGCACCGGCCTCAGGCAGCCGCGCTTCAATGTTCATCGGGCAGTGGCTGCGCAGGCCGGTGAAGCCGGCGTGCATCTCGGCGCAGAGGCTGCGGGCACGGGCGCGAGCGGCTTTGTCACCTGGCCACAAGTGTTTGTCCGGAAATTGCTCGGCCAGGTACTCGGCAATCGCCAGCGTGTCCCACACCACCAGATCGCCATCCAGCAACACCGGCACCTTGCCAGTGGGCGTCAGGGCGTTGACGGTTTTCTTGAATTGCGAGTCAGGTGTAAAGGCATCAAAGCGAACCTTGATCTCTTCAAATGGGATCTCGACCTGTTTGAGCAGTACCCAGGGCCGCATCGACCAGGACGAATAGTTTTTATTGCCAATAACCAGTTTGAGCATGACAGTCTCCAAAACGTCAATGCTAGCGCATGGCTTGTTCACCCATTGGCTGGTCAGGGGAATTTGTGGGTAGTTTTTGCCAGTTTCCGGGTCGGCCCTGGAATGTAAATGACCGCTTTGGAGGGTTGCCAGACCCGCAACGCAGCGTAAGCCGACGCTGGGTCA
>JADGRK010000122.1 GCA_017880985.1 Rhodoferax sp.
TCCTGAACTGCGAGTGTGCCCTCTTTGCGCTTGAAAACAGTGAAGTATTTGCGGCTCAAGCGCTTGATCTGCGGGCGCAACGTGCTATTATTTTGGAAGCATTAGGCCGATTGTCCGGGGTTCGTGCGTATCCAAGTGAGGCCAACATGATCCTGCTGCGAGTGCCTGATGCCGATAAAACATTTGAAGCTATGAAATTGTGCAAGATCCTGGTCAAGAACGTTTCCAGAATGCACCCCCTGCTGGCCAACTGCCTGCGCCTGACGGTCGGCACGGCGGATGAAAATCAGCAAATGCTGGTCGCGCTGCGAGCCTGTCTTTGACGTTAACATTGATGCTTATGTCCACTCCCCACACTCCTGTGCCCGCGCGCATCGCTGAAGTCACGCGCACCACCGCCGAAACAAAAATTACCGTCAAGGTTAATCTTGACGGCAGCGGTCAGGCCAGTCTGCACACCGGCATCGGGTTTTTTGACCACATGCTCGACCAAATCGCCCGCCACGCCATGATCGATCTCGATATCACCGCGCAGGGCGACCTGCACATCGACGGCCACCATACGGTCGAAGACGTGGGCATCACGCTGGGCCAGGCGATACACCAGGCGGTGGGTGACAAGAAGGGTATTCGTCGCTACGGCCACGCCTATGTGCCGCTGGATGAAGCGCTGTCGCGCGTGGTGATTGATTTTTCTGGCCGCCCCGGTCTGGTTATGAATGTGCCATTCAAGAGTGGCATGATCGGCACCTTTGACAGCCAACTGGCGCATGAATTTTTTCACGGTTTTGTCAACCACGCCTTTGTCACGCTGCACATCGACAACCTCAAAGGCGAAAACGCGCACCACCAGGCCGAGACCGTGTTCAAGGCCTTTGCCCGCGCCCTGCGCAGCGCGCTGGAGTTCGATCCTCGATCTGCTGGCAGCATTCCCTCGACCAAGGGCACTTTGTAGTTTTATAAGCCTGATTGGTTTCCAGCCTCCATCCCTATTGCGTAAGCAGCTATGAATTCAGTCGTAAACAAGGTGTCTGGCAAGACCGTGGCGGTGGTCGATTACGGCATGGGCAACCTGCGCTCGGTATCGCAGGCAGTGCAGGCGGTGGCCGCTGGCAGTGGCTATCGGGTGCTGATTACCTCCAACCCCGATGAGGTGCGTGCCGCCGAGCGTGTGGTGCTGCCGGGCCAAGGTGCCATGCCCGACTGCATGCGCGAGTTGCGCGAATCGGGCTTGCAAGCCTCGGTCCTGGAGGCCGCCGCCAGCAAGCCGCTGTTTGGCGTCTGCGTCGGCATGCAAATGCTGCTCGATCACAGCGCCGAGGGCGACACGCCGGGCCTGGGGCTGATCCATGGTGAGGTGCTCAAGTTTGAATTGACCGGCCAGTTGCAACCTGACGGTAGCCGCTACAAAGTGCCGCAAATGGGCTGGAACCAGGTCTGGCGCAATAACCACGGTGGCCCGGCTCACCCAGTGTGGGGCGACGTGCCAGACGGCAGCTACTTCTACTTTGTGCACAGTTTTTACGCCAAACCGTCTGATGCGCGCCACAGCGTGGGTGAGACCGACTATGGCAGTCGCTTCAGCTCGGCGATTGCGCGCGATAATATTTTCGCCACCCAATTCCATCCCGAAAAAAGTGCCGAGCACGGTTTGTCTCTCTATCGCAACTTCCTCCACTGGAACCCCTGATTTCTTCTATCCGTTCTGACTGAGCTTGTCGAAGTCTGTGTTCCTTCTCCAACCTGAAGCATCATGCTTTTAATTCCTGCCATTGATCTCAAAGACGGCCACTGCGTTCGCCTCAAACAAGGCGACATGGACCAATCCACCATTTTTAGCGAAGAGCCCGCCGTCATGGCGCGCAATTGGCTCGATAAAGGCGCGCGCCGCCTGCATTTGGTGGACTTGAATGGTGCCTTTGCCGGACACCCCAGGAACGAACTGGCGATCAGCAAAATTCTCAAAACCGTGGGCAGTGAAGTCGATGTGCAACTCGGTGGCGGTATTCGCGACCTTGACACCATCGAGCGCTACCTGGATGCGGGCCTGCGTTACGTCATCATTGGTACGGCTGCAATCCGAAACCCCGGTTTTCTGCAGGACGCCTGCACCGCTTTTGGTGGTCACATCATCGTCGGTCTGGATGCCAGGGACGGCAAAGTGGCTACCGATGGCTGGAGCAAGCTCACGCGCCATGAAGTGGTCGATCTGGCCAAGAAGTTTGAAGACTTTGGCGTCGAATCGATCATCTACACCGACATCGGCCGCGACGGCATGCTGAGCGGCATCAATGTCGAAGCCACCGTGCGGCTGGCGCAGGCGTTGTCGATTCCGGTGATAGCGTCGGGCGGCCTGTCCAGCATGGCCGACATCGAAGCCCTGTGCGCAGTCGAAGACGAAGGCATCGAAGCCGTCATTTGTGGTCGCGCCATTTACAGCGGCGACCTTGACTTTGCCGCCGCGCAGGAGCGGGCGGATGAGCTGAATGGCTAAGTTTCACGATGCCTAATGAGGAAGAATTTGGACCGGGTAGCCAGGAGTTTGCCTCTTGGACCGCTCGCTATATCCATAGTGGTTCGCACGTATCTCTGGGTCAGGCAAGCGTAGCCCGGATGGAATGCAATGGAATTCGGGAACTTGCGCATCCATGAAATTGAAACAGTTGTACGTGTTGCGAAACTTTGCGAGGCTCCAGACTCCCGGATTGCGCTTCGCCACATCCAGGCGACGCCGCTGACAACGGCAGGCCTATCAGGCATTTGGTTTTCATGCCAGCCATGGCTTGTCTATACTTCGCGCCATGGCCCAAGCAACAATCAGCCATTTCCGGCACCTGATCCGCACGCTTCAATTTTTTGTTTCAACCCACGCAGCCGAAGAGCTTGAAGATGACAACCTTACTATCCTCGACCTTGAGAACATCATCCTCACGGGCCAAATCACAACCCGCCAGCGCGACGCTCAAACGCGCGAGCTCAAATACGTCATTGAAGGCATCACACTCAGCGGCGAATCGGCCCAAGCGGTCGTTAAAATCAGCTTTACCGGCAAACTCATCGTCATCACCACCTACCTCTGTTGAGAACCATTGTGAGTACTGTGGCAGCAGCGCAGTTCAACTCAGGCACGTGACCCGGAGTTTTGACCAAGGGGCGGCCCTGATGGTGGTTGAAGCCATTCCGATGTGGTCGTGCCCGAGTTGCGGGGCATCCTATTTTTCCGCCCAAACCATGCATGAAATTGAACGGATCAAGGCGCTACGCAAGTCGGTTGCGGTCAAGCGCTCAGTGCCTGTGGCTGCGTTTGAAGCTGCCACTGTTTGAATGGGTGAAATTCGGCCATCGGTTGATATCGCGCTGGACCACATTGCGCATGTCGGCAAACCACTTTGGATAAGACAATAGGAACCATGCTTGCCAAACGCATCATTCCCTGCCTTGACGTGACCGGTGGCCGGGTTGTCAAAGGGGTCAATTTTGTGGCGCTGCGCGATGCCGGGGATCCAGTGGAGATCGCTGCGCGCTACAACGAGCAAGGGGCTGACGAACTGACCTTTCTGGACATCACCGCCACCAGCGACGGGCGCGATTTGATTTTGCATATCATTGAAGCGGTGGCGTCTCAGGTGTTCATCCCTTTGACGGTGGGCGGTGGCGTCCGCAGCGTCGATGACGTGCGCCGCCTGCTCAACGCCGGGGCTGACAAGACCAGCTTCAACTCGGCGGCCATTGCCAACCCGCAGGTGATTCGCGATGCATCAGCCAAGTACGGCGCGCAGTGCATTGTGGTCGCGATTGATGCCAAGCGGCGCTTGGGTGCAGATGTCGGGCGGCTTGATGCACAGGGGCAAGCCGTCGGCGAGGGCTGGGACGTCTATAGCCATGGCGGGCGCAAAAACACCGGCTTGGACGCGGTCGCCTGGGCGCGCCAGATGACCGAATTTGGCGCCGGTGAAATTTTGCTCACCAGCATGGACCGCGATGGCACCAAGGCTGGTTTTGACCTGGCCCTGACGCGTGCCGTGAGTGATGCGGTGAGCGTGCCTGTGATCGCTTCCGGTGGCGTCGGCACACTCGACCATCTGGCCGACGGCATTCAGCTCGGTGGCGCCGACGCGGTGCTGGCGGCCAGCATCTTTCACTACGGCGAGTTCACCGTGGCGCAGGCCAAAGCCCATCTGGCCAGGCGCGGCATTCCGGTCAGACTTTAGTAACAAGTTTTGCCCGAGAACGGTCGAATTAGAGGGGCTGTAGGGCCGACTTCAGTCGGCCAGGCAGACTGAAGTCGGCCCTACTTTAAGGCTTTTTGGCCTCTAGCGCCCGATCGCAGTGCGCAAGTAGCTATTAAAACAATAGCGCATATAAATCATCGACAATTCCGCACATGAACTGGCTTGACACAATCAAATGGGACGCGCAGGGTCTGATACCGGCAATTGCCCAGGAACAGGGCAGCAACGACGTACTGATGCTGGCCTGGATGAACCGCGAGGCGCTGCAAAAAACGGCGGAGCTGGGCCGGGCGGTGTATTTCAGCCGCTCGCGTAACAAGCTGTGGTTCAAGGGCGAACAGTCGGGTCATGTGCAAACCGTGCATGAAATCCGCATCGATTGCGACCAGGATGTCATTTTGCTTAAAGTTACCCAGCTCGGGGCTGAAGCTGCGACAGCTGGCGCGCCCGCGCAGTCGATCGCCTGCCACACCGGACGCCACAGTTGCTTTTTCAGTGTGTTCGAGAACGGCACCTGGAAAGTCGTTGATCCGGTCTTGAAAGACCCGCAAACCATCTACAAATAGGCGTCCATGACTTCAAGCATTTCATCTTCTGATTCGCTCGCCGCGTTGGCCGCCGTGATTGAAAGCCGTCTGCCGCAAAACGGCGGCGACCCGCAAGCCAGTTACGTGGCGCGCTTGCTGCACCAGGGGCCGGATGTGTTTCTGAAGAAAATTGGCGAGGAAGCCACTGAAGTGGTGATGGCAGCCAAGGATGCCGACCACGGTGGCGACAAGAGCAAGATCGTTTATGAAGTGGCCGACCTGTGGTTTCACTGCATGGTCGCGCTGGCCCACTATGGGCTGACACCGGCTGATGTCATCGCCGAGCTGGACCGGCGTGCCGGCACCAGCGGCATTGAAGAAAAAGCCTTGCGCCGGGTGTTGGCGCGTGAAGGGAATGGCAAATGACTCAGGACTTTACCAATCCGGGCAATGATCCGGGCGTTGACCAGGCCAGGCTGCAAAAACTGCAGTCGCTCAACACCGTGGGCACCATCAGCTACATCCTGCACTTGATCGTGGCCATTGGTGCCTTCATTCCGGGCGGGCAGGTTGGCCCAGTGTTGCTGATTGTTGCCTTGATCATTGACCTGGTCAAACGCCCCGATGCCGAGGGCACCTGGCACGCTTCGCATTTTCGCTGGCGCATCCGCACCGTCATCACGGCCGGGCTGTTGTACCTGGTGACGTTTCCGCTATTTTTATTGCTCTATTTCCCGGGTGCCATTGCCTGGGCGCTCATATCATTCTGGTTTCTTTACCGCATCGTCACCGGGATGGTGCGCATGAACAAGGGTCTGCCAATGGAGTTCACAGCATGAAAGCGTCAATCGTCCAAAGCGATCCCGCTTGCCTGTTCTGCAAAATTGTTGCGGGCAAAATTCCGGCCAAAATCGTCTATCAGGATGACGAAATGTTTGTCTTTAGCGACATCAACCCGTGGGCGCCGGTGCACTTTCTGATGATCCCGAAGTTGCACATTCCCTCCATGGCCCACCTGGGTGACGAGCACACGGCGCTGTTGGGGCGCATGATGGTGCTGGCGCCCCAACTGGCGTTGCAGGAGGGCTGTAACCCTTATCCCGAAGGGGGCTTTCGCATGCTCTGCAACACCGGGGCCGAGGGGCGACAGGAGGTGCCGCACCTGCATATTCACGTCATGGGCGGTCCACGGCCCTGGCTCAGGGGATAATGTCCGCTCATTGCGCCGACTAGAATCTGCGCAACTCATTAGGAGAAATTCATGGGACTATCGACTACACACCTGATCATCTTTTTGGTCATCATCATCGTCATCTTTGGCACCAAGAAGCTGCGCAACATCGGCTCAGACCTGGGCGGTGCCGTCAAGGGTTTCAAGGATGGTATGAAAGACGGTGGCGCTGACAAGCCGGCCGACGCGTCTGCTCCCCCTGCCCAGCAAGTGGGCTCCAGCACCAGCGCGGCCAAAGAAACCATTGATGTCGAAGCCAAGACCAAGTCTTGAGGACGCTACGCAGTGATTGACATTGGGATCACCAAGCTTGCCATTATTGGTAGCATTGCGCTGGTGGTCATTGGCCCGGAAAAGCTGCCGGGTCTGGCCAAGACCATTGGAACGCTTTTGGGTCGGGCAAGGCGCTATGTGGCCGACGTGAAAGACGAGGTCAAGCGCTCCATGGAGTTCGACGAGCTCAAGAAAATGAAGGACACGGTTGAAAACGCCGCGCGTGACGTGGAAAGTTCGATCCAGACCAGCGCCAGCGATTTCGAGAAAACCTGGGCTGAAACGACGGCCATCGCGTCAGATTCGCCGTCGGTGTATTCGGAGTTGACGACGCCCGGCTTCCCGCAATATCGTCATCCGAAAAAAAAATGGCGCCTCAAGCTCGGTGCTACGCCAAGCTGGTACAAAGCGCGCGCTGGCACCCGCACCAAGGCCTTATCCGGGGCCGCCCGCGTGGCCCGCTTTCGACCGCATAAAGTGAACTGATGTCTGACCCTGTCAACAAAGAAGACGAACTGGCCGGCACCGAACAGCCCTTCATACAGCACCTGGTTGAACTGCGCGACCGACTGCTGCATTCAATCTACGGTATCGCTGCCGTGCTGGTGGTTTTGCTGTTCTATCCGGGTCCCTCCAGACTCTATGATCTGCTGGCGATGCCGCTGGTCAAGTCGCTGCCGCAAGGCTCGCACATGATTGCGGTCGGTGTGGTGTCACCGTTTCTGGTGCCGATCAAGGTCTCGGCTTTGGCTGCAGTGGCTTTGTCGCTGCCCTGGATTCTTTATCAGATATGGGCCTTTGTGGCGCCCGGTCTGTACAAGCACGAGAAGCGATTGGTACTGCCGCTGGTGGCGGCCAGCACGTTTTTGTTTTACCTGGGCGCGGCGTTTTGCTATTTTTTTGTGTTTCGGCAAGCCTTTCCTGCAATCCAGAGAATGGCACCTGTGTCGGTGGCGGTCAGCCCG
>JADGRK010000123.1 GCA_017880985.1 Rhodoferax sp.
CGGCATAAACCAACGGCCAAGCGGCAAAAATGGCACCGCCACCGGTGATGAACCAGACCTGGTTGCCCTCCCAGTGCGGCCCCACGGTGTTGATCACCACCCGGCGTTCCAGGTCGCTGCGGCCAACAAACGGCAGCAGCGTGCCGACACCCATGTCGTGGCCGTCCATGATGGCAAAGCCCACCAACAGTACGCCGATCAGCAGCCACCAGATGATCTTGAGGGTTGAGTAGTCAAACATCGCGTTATTCCTCAGGCCTGTGCTGGTGTTGCGTGAAGCGCTGGCTCACTCTGGTAGCGCCCGGTACCCAGGCTACCCGGACCCATGCGTGCAAACTTGACCATCAGAAACATCTCCACCACCAACAGCACGGTGTAAAAAGCAATGAACCCGGCCAGCGAGCCGTACAGGCTGTTGACGCTGAGCGTTGACACACTCAAGTGCGTGGGCAGGACGCCATATATCGTCCAGGGCTGGCGACCGTACTCCGCCACATACCAACCGAGCTCGCAGGCGATCCAGGGTGCCGGTAACATCCACAGGGCCCACTTGAGCAACCAGGGCTTTTGCATGTTGGCAGATTTAATCGTGTTCCAGAAGGCCAGGCCAAATAGCGCCAGCATCGCAAAGGCCAGACCCACCATGATGCGAAAGGCCCAGAACATCGGTGTCACACGCGGCACGGTGTCGTTCACGGCGAGCTCGATGATCTCGGGCGTGGCCTGATTCACGTCAGCCACATATTTCTTGAGCAGCAGGCCAAAGCCGAGATCCGCTTTGTGGCCTTCAAACATCTGTTTGGCGCTACTGTCATCCCGGTTGGCGCGCAGCGCTTCGAGCGCCTTCACTGCCACAATGCCGCGCACGATGCGCTCGCGATTTTTGGCCTTGATCTGGTGGATGCCCGGGATTTGCTTGGTCAAGGACCGCGTCCCGATCAGGCCCATCACCCATGGAATCTCAATTTCCCAGTCATTCTTTTGCGCCGCTTCGTTGATGCTGGCCAGCATCGTGAGTCCGGCTGGCGCCGGCTTGGTCTCCCACATCGCCTCCATCGCCGCCAGCTTGGTCTGTTGGGATTCCCCCACCGTGTAGCCGGATTCGTCGCCCAGCACGATCACGCTCAACGCTGAGGCCAGACCAAAAGCGGCAGCCACGCGAAAGCTGCGCTTGGCAAATTCAACGTCGCGTTTCTTTAGCAGGTACCAACTGGAGATGGATAACACAAACATGGCACCGGTTACGTAGCCCGCCGACACGGTGTGCACAAACTTGGCCTGTGCGTCCGGATTGAACAGCACGGTCCAGAAGTCCGCCATTTCCATGCGCATGGTCTGGTAGTTGAACTGGGCGCCAACCGGGGCTTGCATCCAGCCGTTGGCAATCAGAATCCACAGTGCACTCAGGTTGGAGCCAATGGCCAACAGCAGTGTCACCAGCAAATGCTGGTTTTTGGACAATCGTTCCCAGCCAAAGAAGAACAGCCCGATCATGGTCGATTCGAGGAAGAAGGCCATCAACCCCTCAATCGCCAGCGGCGCACCAAAGATGTCGCCCACGTAATGTGAGTAGTAGGCCCAATTGGTGCCAAACTGAAACTCCAGTGTGATACCGGTGGTCACGCCCAGGGCAAAGTTGATGCCGAACAGGTTGCCCCAAAAGCGCGTCATGTCCTTCCAGACCACGTTGCCGGTCATCACATAGACGCTCTCCATGATGACTAGCAGCCAGACCATGCCAATGGTGAGCGGCACAAAGAGGAAATGGTAGAGGGCGGTAACCGCAAATTGCAGGCGTGACAGATCGACCAGTTGTACAGAGATCAAGGTTTTGCTCCTTCGGCCGGTGTTGCAATGGGTTGTAGAAACTGTGCGGCAACGCGATCCGCATCAAGCGTCACCCGTTGTTCGCGCACAAAACCCCACCACAATGCGAGCAGCACGGCGAGCTTGAGCACCAGCACCACGGCCAGCTTCTTTGTCAGGGTTTTCTCGATCGGTTTCATGACAGGAACTGTGCTTATATCTTCTGTGGTTCAAGAACCGTGCCAGGATTTGATGTTCACAAAAGCCATTCAGTTTCAATGGACTACGAAGCGCAAATAGGCTGGCCAGTGCCTTTTTGCGACAACTTGACTGTCATTATTGGCATGGTGTGCCAAACCCGTCATATACTGGCGCAACTTCCGAGGAGCGCCCGTGAAACCTTTGCCAGAGCTGATGTCGTTTCTGGAAGGCGTGGACGAACCACACATCCTGTTTGACACGCAGTACCGCATCCTGGCGGCCAATGCAGCTTATTGCCGGCAGTTTAGTCCCGAGCGCAGCGTCGTGGGGCGCTTCTGCTACGACGTCTTACATCGTTTTACCGTGCCCTGTGATCAGGCGGGCGAGTCGTGTCCTCTGGCGAAGTCCCGAGAATCACAGCAACGTGAACGCGTGCTGCACCTGCACCACACACCCAGGGGTGAGGAATACATCAACATTGAATTGACTCCGTTGCTCAACAGCGACGGCAAACAGGCTTTTTTTATTGAAAAAATGGAGCCCCTGCGGGGTGCTGATGGTCCATCGTCAGCGCACGGTCTGATCGGTCGTGCGCCCGCCTTCCAGCACATGCTGGGGCTAGTCGCCCGCGTGGCACCGTCGCAGGCGACCGTGCTGCTGCTCGGCGAATCAGGCACCGGCAAAGAACTGGTAGCCCATGCCGTGCACGAAGCCAGCCCTCGCGGCCAGCGTGCACTGGTGGCGGTGGACTGCTCAAGCTTGCCAGAGAACTTATTTGAGTCAGAGTTATTCGGTCATGAACGCGGTGCCTTCACGGGCGCCAACGCCGCGCGCGGTGGGCTGGTGGAGGCGGCCAGTGGCGGCACTTTGTTCCTGGATGAGGTGGGTAATATTGCCCTGACAATGCAAGTCAAACTGCTGCGTTTGCTGGAAACCGGCACTTACCGCCGTGTCGGCAGCACTGAATTGCGGCACGCCGATATTCGTGTCGTCTCAGCCACTCACCGTGATCTGGACCGCATGGTTTCCGAGGGTACTTTCAGGGAAGACCTGTACTATCGCCTGAGCGCCTTTCCGATTCACTTGCCTGCCTTGCGCGAGCATCGGGAAGACATTGAATTGCTGGTCACCGCCTTGCTGGGGCGTATCGCGCCTCAGCGCCAACTGCTGATTGGCGAGCCTGCCTTGGGTCTGCTCCAGGGACAACCTTTCCCCGGCAATGTCAGGGAATTGCGCAACCTGCTGGAGCGCGCAGCGCTGCTGTGTGATGGCAACACACTGGAGTCCCGGCATGTACAACAAGCGCTGCTGTCGGGACGACGTCCAGCGCTGGAGCAACCTGCCAGTCGAGGCGTGCTTGCAGCCGAGGCCCTGAACCACACTGTCACGCCAGCGCCTGGTGCGCTCAAAACTATTGAGCGGGCTGCGTTGCAGCAGATGGTGGCCGGGCATCAGGGCAGTCGATCCACACTGGCGCAAAAATTGGGCATCAGTGAGCGCTCGCTCTACCGCAAGCTCAACGCATTGAACAAGACACAAACTTGAACCGTCGTTTCTATTGGCCATAAATATCTTCGTCGTGGGGGCGAACCGAAGCCTCGATCTGAAACGGCGACCAGCAATGAAATTGAGCTGTTGGCAAACGGACCATCGGTCTCATCCGCTATCTGAAAAACCCCGTCCTGGTTTTCGAATACAATGCCATGTATAAGCATATACTAATATATCGTATTCGAGAAGGATTTGCGATGATCAAACAAGCTATTGCTAGCGCCCTGCTTTGTCTTTGTGCACTCGGCGCGGCTGCAAAAGTAATCAACATCGATAGCACAGAACTGGCGCGCCTGGCCGCCAGTGGCGTGACGGTGATCGACATACGGACTGCGCCCGAATGGCAGGCAACCGGGGTCATCGCTGGCAGCAAGTTACTCACCTTCGTTGATGAAAAAGGTCGTATCGACCCGGCCGCCTGGCTTGAAAAAGTGAAGTCAGTTGCCAAGCCGGATCAGCCCGTGATTTTGATCTGCCGCAGCGGCAACCGCTCAATTGCGGCAACCCAGTTACTCTCTGAACAGGCGGCTTACAAAACCGTGTACAACGCCAACGGCGGTATGAATGCCTGGGTCAAAGAGGGCCGGCTGATCACCCATTCAAATTAAAGTAGCCAAACCATGAGCCTTCGCCCCCTGACACGCTTCTTCGCCGTCCTGCTAATGAGTACCTCCGCTCTCCTGGCCTTGCCGGTGCATGCTATAGATGAAACGGCAGATGCCTTGATTAGCCGTCTGTCGGCCGAGGTGCTCAGCAGCATCCAGACGCATCCAACGATGCAGAGTGGCGATGTCGCCAGCGTCATCGCCCTGGTCGATGCCAAGATCATGCCGAACATGGATTTCAAACGCATGACCGCCTCTGCGGTAGGCCCGACTTGGCGGCAGACCACCCCCGAGCAGCAGCAACGCCTGCAGCAGGAATTCAAGACGCTGTTGGTGCGCACGTATGCCGGGGCCGTATCGCACGCAAGCAATTTGAAAATTGTGGTCAAACCGTTGCGCGCCTCGCCACAAGATCTGGAGGCATTGGTTCGTACCGAAATCAAAGGTCATGGCGACCCTGTGCAACTCGACTATCGGCTGGAGAAGAGCGGTGATGCCGGTGCCCATTGGAAAATTTACAACCTCAACGTGATGGGTGTTTGGTTGGTGGAAACCTATCGCAGTCAATTTGCACAGGAAATCAATATCAAGGGCATTGACGGTTTGATTGAGACATTGACAGACCGCAATAAGGCCAACGCCAGGAAGGGATAATGTGTATGCTTCGTTCAGGCACTTGAATACCTTATTTCGAAAGACTTGATGAGTACATTACAGATAAGCGACGAATTGGACTTGTTGCAATCGCTGGTCGATCTGGACCAACACCCGCGGGTCATCGAGTTGGGTTGTGGTGCCGCAGAGTTGTCACGCAAGCTGCTTGCCCGATGCTCAGGCTGCGACATAACAGCGCTGGAAGTGGACGAGCGCCAGCACGCAAAAAACCTGCTCAACCAAATGCCGCGTCTGCAATTCGTGCAAGCAGGCGCACAGTCAATCCCGTTTTTGGCGGAAGAATTCGACCTGGCGCTGATGCTGAAGTCATTGCACCATGTTCCATTGGATCAACTGGGTCAAGCATTGTCAGAAGTGCATCGCATACTGCGACCCAACGGACTGCTTTATGTTTCAGAGCCGGTGTTTGCTGGCGCGCTCAACGAGGTGATGCGCTTGTTCAATGATGAGGAGCAAGTGCGTGCCGCTGCACTGCGCACACTAAAGGCAGCCGTGTTCTCGGGCGCCTGGGAGCAGGTCAGCGAGACCCTATTTGAAATGCCCGTGCACTACCGCAACTTTGCAGAGTTCGAACAACGCATGATCGGCGTTACTTATGTCACTCATCGTCTTGATGCCACTACCTTACAAGCGGTGCGTGCACGCTTTGAACCGCACATGACCTCAGATGGCGCACACTTTGTGCGACCCATGCGCGTGAACTTGCTACGCAAAGTTAGAACACCATGAGTGCAATCACCCTGGAGTCCACGCTGACCTGCCCAGAGTGCGGTTTTGTGAGGTCACTCTGAATACACCCGCAAAAAAATTTCACTTGGTGTTCTCCATCATCATGGGCGCGATGAAGGTTGTTTTGATGACGTTTGTTATCACACTGGTGAACCTGGGCTGGATAGAACACTTTCTTATGGTCCGGATGAAATCATTTGGCATCGCCTATGCGGTGGCGATGCCGGTCATCTTATTTGTCGCCCCGTTGGCCCGCAAGATCGCCGGGAATCAGATCGCCGGGAATCTGCTGAGTGTGCTGCCGGGCCTGGCTTGTGCGTGTCAGGCTTTCTTGAAGTTGCCTTCTGTCTCGATCTTGGCGCAGACGGCGCGGCACAGCGCCGGTATCCGGTCATCGATGATGCGGTAATAGATTTGCACGCCATCACGGCGCTTGCCGAGCACACCTGCCTGGTACAAGGTGCTCAGGTGCTGCGACATATTGGGCTGGGTCGTGTTGATCTTGCTGAGCAGATAGCTCACGTTCTTCTCGCCGTCGCAAAGGCAACTGATGATTTTGAGCCGCATCGGTGCCGAGATGACCCGAAACAACTCCGCCGCCAAGTCAAACACGGCGTCTGGTCTATCCAGTTCGGATGGAATTTCTGGCACTGAACGCTTGAGCATAAAAATGATGCCTGGATGATGTAAGTGGATTATTCCACTATTGAAGATGTCCCGGATTGGCGAGGGCTATGCCTCGGTTTGAGTTCGCTGAAAATGACCGCCGCCAGCACCAGCGCAGCGCCCATCGCAGCGCGGCCGGTGAGCAGTTCGCCCAGCCAGAGCCAGGCGGTCAGTGCCGCAAAGACCGGCTCCATGGCAAAAATCACCGCAGACTTGTCGGCTGAAAGCCCACGCTGTCCGAGCGCCTGCAAAAACAGCATGGCCGCTGTGGCGATAACGCCCAGATAGGTCAGGGCGACCCAATGCACTGTGGCCCTGGCCAGCAAGTCGGAAGGCTTGGCGCTGAGGAGCGCAGCGCCAAGCAGCCAGGCGCAGGCCAGCAGCGCCATGACGGCGATCTGGGTCGCTGCCAACTGACGCAAGTCGTGCCGACCAGCACGTCCGGACAAAGCAATGATGTAACCCGCATAGGCCAGCGCACACACCAGGGTTGCCAGGTCGCCCTGCAAGTTGGCACCGCCATCCCACGACATCAGACCAATCCCGGTGCACGCCAGCGTGGCGCACACCAGCACTCGCGCTGACAAACGCGCACCCATCGCTGCGCCAATCAGGGGCACCATCAAAACATTGAGACTGGTCAGAAACGCGCTGCGGTTGCTGGAAATAAATTCCAGGCCATAGGCCTGCGCGACATAGGACACCAACGCCATCGCGCCGAGCACCACGCCGTCGCGCCAGGTATGGCGCGGAACCCGTCTCAAGAACGGCGCCAGGCACAGCGCCGCGATAACGAATCGCAGCGCTGAAATCTCAACCCCGCTCAGGCTCACCAGCAGAGACTTCAGCAACGGAAAGGTGGTGCCCCAGACCGCGGTGACGCCGAGCAACAGCAACACATGCCGACTCATCGGTTGCGATCGGGTTGGGGTTGGGGTAATGGCAGGGATCGGCTCATTCTTCAGGTGTCAAAGCGACAC
>JADGRK010000007.1 GCA_017880985.1 Rhodoferax sp.
CCATCTCCAGCGTGCCGAACTGCAGGAAGCTCACCAGCGCCGAACCTGTCGCGATGACGACGCTGCCGATGTAGGGAACCAGATCGAGCACGCCCGCGGCGACGCCCCATACGGCCGCGTGCTCCAGACCGATTGCCAGGAAGCACAACCAGGTGGCTAAACCTACCAGGATGCTGGTGAACAATTGCACCAGCATGTAGCGTTGGATCTGGTCATGAATCTGATTGAGCGCCTGCAGCGTGATTCTCTTCTTGCTCAGCGTAGGCCCGGTCAGCTTGACCAATTTGCGCCGGAAGCGGTCGCCCGACGCCATCAGGAAGAGGGTAATCAGCGCCACCATCCCGACTTGACCCAATGTCCCGAGCAACCCCACGGTGCCGCTCCACAGATGGTCCTTGATGTCAAACTTCGGCTTTTCGATCTGCACCCGTTGCACGCCCCGGTTGACCGGCGAGGTTTGGGTCGTTTCTTCCGCCGCTTGCTCAATTTGGGCGGCCGCCTTTTGTACTGTTGTCAGCGTGTTGTCCGGCTTGCCTGGCGGCGCGCGAACCGAGTCACGCAGCTTTTGCGCGGCCGCCGGCAGCAGTTCGACCAGCTTGCTCGCGTCCTCGCTCAGCGAATACCCGGTTGCTGCGACGCCACTCAAAATCCCAAGTATCAGCAATACGGCGCTCAATGCGCGTGGAATCCGGCGCAACTGCAGCCAGTCCACCACGGGCGACAGAGCGTAACTGAAAAGCACACCGACCATCACAGGAATGAACACGGCGCTGGCCCAGCGCAACATGAACACACTGGCCAGCGTGGCCAGCACCGCCGAGGAAACACTGCGCACATCCACTGGCATATGCAGCAACACGCGGGGCTGCTCGGCTGGCTCTGTGGCCCCTGCTGCTGAATCTGGGCCATCGCCATCGGGTCGCGCTAAAGATGGGTCCGCCACTGCTGGCTCCTGTTTGCCCCGGAGTGCGTTTGTTAACGCAGAAAAAGAAATAGAAGAATGATGATGATGATGACAGTGCCGATACCGATATACATAAGAAGCTCCGTCGCGTTTCCCATCCTCGAAGAGGATGCATGAAAAAACACTTAAGCATATATTGAAACAATGGCAAGCGTCGCCGTCTGTGTCCCAGCCAACATAGCGAGAAATAGGCGATTTCTCGTCTGCCGGCAGAGAAACCATCGATCGGATGCGTCATTTCACAGGCAATCACTCCAGCATTGGCATGAGAGAGCGGCCAAAATTAAGGGTGTCTGCGCTTCACCTTACAGCCGAGAACCTGCAGAACTTTCAGCTCCCACTCTTGCTAAACGACACATTGAGTCTTCCGCGGGCAATCGGCAGTAAGCGTCTGACAGCCCGGTTTGAGGTGCTTCCTGTCACACCTTTGCTCAAAAGGATCCGCTCGCTGTTGCTGAGTTGTCCTGCGGAAGGGTTGACCCTGCAAGTCGTCGGCTGGCATCGGCCTCATGAACTCCAGGCTGTGCTCTGCCGGTGCCTCCAGCCAGTCCTGATACACCAAAGGTGGATGGAAAAAGATACTTTCAGAACTAATGAAAAAAGTGTGTTGAAAAAGCCGCATTGGAAGCAAAGCCGTTTCAGCCATTTAGTTTGCAGGACTGCCGGCCCAAGGGTGTTAGCGACAAGCTGGCCCAAGGCGACTTGGACGTCATGGACGCCACATTGCATACATCGGAACGCGTGGTCAGACAGGTCTATGACCGCCGCAAAGTGCGCGTGGCGAAACCCTCTAAATGAATTTCAATTCCAAAGTTTGGAACAAAAAAAGGGTTTGCTACTACTTTCATAGCGGCAAACCCTTATGTACTGGCGGAGCGGACGGGACTCGAACCCGCGACCCCCGGCGTGACAGGCCGGTATTCTAACCAACTGAACTACCACTCCTGGTAGCGGTAACGTTTACTCTTTCGAGTCAAGTCATCAGCCTTGGCAGGCTAACTGATACCAACTTGCGCCACACTCATCCGAAGATGAATTTGGCGACCCCACGGGGATTCGAACCCCGGTACCTACCGTGAAAGGGTAGTGTCCTGGGCCTCTAGACGATGGGGTCAAAACCTTTGGACTTGCGTCTGAACTCAGAAATTTTGGTGGAGGTAAGCGGGATCGAACCGCTGACCTCTTGCATGCCATGCAAGCGCTCTCCCAGCTGAGCTATACCCCCGATACCGCAGAAGCCTGATTCAAACATTTCCCAAGCATTCCAAATTTCCGAGCCTTGAATTATAGCTTGAAAAATCAGGCCGTCTTCAATCGGGCCAGCACTTTATCCCTCTCAAAGAGTTCAAGCACGGCATCCAGTGACGGCGTATGGGCCGAACCCATGACCAGCACGCGCACTGGCATGGCAAGCTGCGGCATTTTCAGAGCGCAGGCGACCAGCACCTGCTTGATGGTCGCCGCAATCGAGGCTTTGTCCCAGGCACAACTGGCCAGCTTTTCAATCAACAAATTTAGCGCCGGTTTAATCGAATCGGTGACATGCTGGGCCAAGTCGGCTGCGCCCGGCGTGATGTCAGCATAAAAAGCCGCCGCCCAGTCGGCCAAAACAACGGTGGTGTCACAGCGGTCCTTGAATAGCGCACACATGCGGGGCAAACGATCATCCGCCGCAATGCCACGCTTCTGCAATTGCGCCTGCACCAGCGGTGCCAGCACGTCATCGGCAGTGGACTTGATGTGCTGGGCATTGACCCAGCGCAACTTGGCTTCGTCAAATTGGGCTGCGCTGCGGCCCAGGTGGTCCAGGTTGAACCACTCCAGGAATTGTGCGCGACTGAAAATCTCGTCATCACCATGGCTCCAGCCCAGGCGCGCCAGATAGTTGACCATCGCATCGGGCAGATAGCCTTCGTCGCGGTATTGCGTCACCGGCTTGGCACCGTTGCGCTTGCTCATTTTCTCACCCTGTTCGTTGAGCACGGTGGGCAAGTGGGCATAAACCGGCGGCGGTTTGCCCAAAGCGCGAAAGATGTTGATTTGGCGCGGCGTGTTGTTGACGTGGTCATCGCCCCGAATGACGTGCGTAATGGCCATGTCGATGTCATCGACGACCACGCAGAAGTTATACGTGGGGGTGCCATCAGGCCGGGCAATCACCAGGTCATCGAGCTCGTCGTTGCTGATTTCGATGCGACCTTTGACCTTGTCATCCCAGACCACAGAGCCAGTTTGCGGATTCTTGAAGCGCAACACCGGCTTCACTCCTGTGGGGACCGGGGGTAACGTTTTGCCCACGGCGGGGCGCCAGGTGCCGTCATAGCGTGGCTTTTCTTTGGCCGCCGTCTGACGTTCGCGCAAGCTGTCGAGTTCAGCCACACTCATGTAGCAGGGGTACACGTGGCCCGCCGCCTGCAACTCGGCGAGCACCGCCTTGTAGCGATCCATGCGCTGCATTTGATAGTAGGGGCCTTCGTCATAGTCCAGCCCCAGCCAGGACATGCTTTCAATAATCACATCGACTGAGGCCTGGGTGGAACGCTCCAGATCGGTGTCTTCTATGCGAAGAATGAAGACACCGCCGGTGGCGCGGGCAAAGGCCCATGGGTACAGGGCGGAGCGGATATTGCCGAGGTGAATGAAGCCGGTGGGGGAGGGTGCAAAACGGGTACGGGTCTTGGTCATTGCAGTGTGTCGAGTTGTTGCAGGCCGCGCATCAGGTCTGCTTTGAGGTCATCAAGATGTTCCAGCCCAACAGCCAGACGGATCAAGCCTTGACCAATACCTGCCGCCTGGCGCTGGTCTTCGCTCAGGCGGCCATGCGAGGTGGTGGCCGGGTGGGCAATGGTGGTTTTGGTGTCGCCCAGGTTGGTGGTGACGGAACACACCAGGGTGCTGTCAATGACATGAAACGCGCGTCGGCGGGCTTGTGCGGCGTCTGCAGCGCGAACGTCAAACGACACCACCGCGCCACCCAGGTTGCTTTGCTGGCGCATGGCCAGCTCGTGCTGCGGGTGCGATGCCAAGCCGGGGTAATAGACATGCGCCACATTCGGCTGGGCTTGCAACCATTGGGCCAGTGCCAGCGCGCCATCGCACTGGGCGCGCATGCGAATGGCCAGTGTCTCCATGCCCTTGGTGACCACCCAGGCGTTGAATGGCGAGAGCACCATGCCGACGGTGCGGTTGATCGGCCAAAAAACGTCGTTGACGTATTTTTGTGAGCAGCAAATCGCCCCCGCCATCACTCGGCCCTGGCCATCGAGGTATTTGGTGCCAGAGTGGATGACAAAGTCCGCACCCAGGGTGATCGGGCGTTGCAGCGCGGGGGTACAAAAACAGTTATCGACCGCCAGCAGCGCGCCGCCCGAGTGCGCTACCGCCGCCAGGGCGGCAATGTCACAAATGTCGGTCAGCGGGTTGGTGGGTGTTTCGGCAAACAGCAGCTTGGTGTTGGGTCGCAGGGCGGCGCGCCACTGCGCCACGTCGGTCTGCGACACGAAGGTGGTCTCAACCCCGAACTTGGCAAATTCACCGGCAAAAAGCCGCAAGGTGGAGCCAAACACCGACTGCGAGCACACCACATGGTCGCCGCTGCGCAGCAGGCCCATACCCAGCAGCAATATCGCCGCCATACCGCTGGCGGTGGCAATCGCGGCTTCAGTGCCTTCGAGTGCGGCCAGGCGCAGCTCCATGCCGGTGACAGTCGGGTTGCCGACCCGGGTGTAGGTGTAGCCGTCTTCCTCATTGGCAAAGCGCTTGCGGGCGGTCTCGGCATCGGGTTGCACAAAACTGCTGGTCAGGTACAGCGCTTCAGAGTTTTCGCCGTACTGGCTGCGTTCGATGCCGACGCGCACTGCCAGCGTGTCACGGTGCAGGTTTTCAGGTAGTTTTTGGGCCGTCATGGTCAGTCTTCGTGATTGGGGAGGGCCAGGCGTGAATTGTCCTCGGCATTTTCATCCGCGCCCACTCGACTGGCGTTCAACCGCGCAATGTCGTCTGCGGTGATGTCCCCGGTGACATAAACACCGTCAAAGCAGGAGGCATCGAAACCCTTGATGCGGGGGTTCAAGGAGCCAATGGCCTTCTTCATGCCGTCCACATCCTGATAAATCAGTGCATCACAGCCGATGATTTCACGGATTTGTTCCACTGTGCGGTTATGCGCCACCAACTCTTCAGCCGTGGGCATGTCGATGCCATAGACGTTGGGGTAGCGCACCGGTGGCGCGGCACTGGCCATGTAAACCTTGCGGGCACCGGCGTCACGCGCCATCTGCACAATTTCGCGGCTGGTGGTGCCGCGCACAATCGAGTCGTCCACCAGCAGCACGTTGCGACCCCTGAATTCACTGGCGATCACGTTGAGCTTTTGGCGCACCGATTTCTTGCGCACCGACTGCCCCGGCATGATGAAGGTACGCCCGACGTAGCGGTTTTTCACAAAGCCTTCGCGGTACGGCAGACCGAGCAACTGCGCCAGTTGAGCAGCACTCGGGCGGCTCGACTCGGGGATCGGAATCACCACGTCGATCTCGTTCGGTGGCACGGTCGAGATGACACGCTTGGCCAGCGACTCGCCCAGATTCAAACGCGCCTGATAGACCGAAATACCATCCATCACCGAGTCGGGCCGAGCCAGATAAACGAATTCAAAAATACACGGGTTGAGCACCGGGTGCTCGGCACACTGCTGCGCATGCACCGTGCCTTGCAGGTCAATGAATACCGCCTCGCCGGGTTCAATATTGCGCTCAAATTTATGTGATGTACCTTCCAGCGCCACTGATTCACTGGCCAGCAAAACGGTGCCGTCAGCGCGCCCCAGGCACAGCGGGCGAATGCCAAACGGATCGCGAAACGCCAGCACGCCGTGGCCGGCAATCATCGCAATCACGGCATACGAGCCCTTGATGCGCAGATGGACTTTGCGCACCGCCTCAAATACATCGCGCGGGCGCAGCGGCAAGCCGCGCGTGGTCTTCTCGATCTCATGCGCCAATACGTTGAGCAGCACCTCGGAGTCGCTCTCGGTGTTGATATGGCGGTGGTCACTGCTGAAAAGCTCGGCTTTGAGGGCCTGCGCGTTGGTCAGGTTGCCGTTGTGTACCAACACGATGCCAAACGGTGCATTGACGTAAAAGGGCTGCGCCTCTTCATCGCTAAAGGCATTGCCGGCGGTTGGATAACGGACCTGGCCGAGTCCGCAATTGCCCGGCAGCGAGCGCATGTTGCGGGTGCGAAATACATCACGCACCATGCCTTTGGCCTTGTGCATGAAGAATTTGCGATTGAGTTGCGTCACGATGCCGGCCGCATCCTGGCCCCGATGCTGTAGCAGCAGCAGGGCGTCATAGAGCAGTTGATTGACAGGGGCGCTGCTGACCACGCCTACGATTCCACACATTATTTTTTCCGATCTCAGGAGGGCAAATATTTGCCAAAGTCTTGCGGCAATATCGGCTTCAATCCCTTGAGCGTCGCCATGCCAATACCCGCACTTACAGATTCCTGCCACCAGTGTTCTGATTTCAGCGGCGTCATGTTGACCACCACCGTCGCCGCCAACAACAGCAGCACACCGCGAAGCAGGCCAAACGCTGCGCCCAAACTCCGATCCGCCGGCTGCAGACCGATAGCCGCAAAAATTTTCTTGGCCAGCGCCGCGATCAAGCCGCCGATCAGCACCGTCAGCACGAACACCACAGCAAAACCGGCCGCATAACGAACCGCCTCGCCCGCGCCCGTCATGGGCAGTTTTTGTGCTACTTCCGGCGCAAACCACTGGGCCAAAATGAAAGCCGCCAGCCAACTCAGCAGTGAAAACACCTCATAAATCAGGCCGCGCCAGGCACCCAGCGCCAGTGAGACAAACAACACCGCAGCAAAAATCCAATCCAGAACAGGCATTTTAATTGGTTGGGGACAGAGGTGGCTCGCTTCGCGTAGCTGCGGTCTGTCCCGCAAAGCCATTACAAGGTCAACAGGGTGGTGGGCAAAGCGAGTTTCTTGATTTTTTCTGAAGCCTTGTCTGCCTCAAGTCGGGTGGCAAAGGGACCGACCCGCACGCGTATGCGTTGACCGTCCTTCGTAGTCGCCACCTGGGTATAGGTCTTTAGCCCGGCATGTTCCACTTTGAGGCGCACTTCGTGCGCTCGTGCCGCATCTGCAAACGCACCGACCTGCACCACGTAGCGGCCCGGTGAAGCGTCTGGTTTTTTATCGGGCGTCTTGCCGTCCAGCAGCGCCTGTGCCTTGCCGCCGTCATCGGATTTGATGGATGTCTGTTCCGGCGTCTTTTCAATCAGTTCTTTAACTGGCTTTGCGCTCGACGGAGAGCCCTTGCTTGCTGCCATTTCAGGAGCTGTGGGCGAGCCAGTGATGGCGGGTTCAACAGCGTTTTTCCCGGATTCTGGCGCGGAGGCAGTGGCCGTGACTGACGCAGTGGGAGTTGCTGGATCAAGCGCGCCCGGTTGAATCGCGGAGGTCGCCGCGGGGGCTGGAATACTCAGTGGCGTGGCCTTGTTTCGATCCGGAATCTCGATCGGCGTGTCGACTGCGATGGGGCGTGGCTGATTGTCAAACAGCATCGGAAAGCCAATCACGCCGATCAACACCAAGACCGCCGCACCCGTGAGGCGGTACTTGGCACGCTTGCGCATCATCTCGACGCTCTCGGGTTGAACCGGTGCGGCCGAGGGCTCGTCGTTACTTTTTCGAAACTTAAAAAAAGCCATTTTGTGGGAACTCAGATCAAATGGTTGGCAGGTGTTTGGCCCGAAGTTGAGGTGTGCCGTCCTTCAGGATGCCACCCACCGTGTAGAACGATCCGAAGACGATGATTCTATCAGCGGGGTCCGCCGTACTGAGGGCTGCCTGCAGCGCTGCCTGGGGGTTGGGGTAGGTTGATGCGGTGACGCCATTTCGGTTATTTTGCGCCCGCCACTGACCCAAAAGTGCGCTCGCTGATTCTGCGCGGGGCGTAGGCAAATCGGTGAAATACCACTGGTCGATCAAGGGATTGATCCGGGCGAACATGCTTGCCAAATCCTTGTCCGCCATGGCACCAAACACGGCGTGCGTGGTCGGGAAATAGCCCATCGCATCCAGGTTGGCCGTCAGCGCCGCCACCGCATGTGGGTTGTGCGCCACGTCGAACACCAGCGTCGGCTGGCCCGGAACGATCTGGAAGCGCCCGGGTAGTTCCACAAATGCAAAGCCGTTGCGGACCGCTTGCGCCGTCACCGGCAGGCGTTCCCGCAAAGCCGTCAGCGCCGCCAGTACACCGGCTGCATTGACAAGCTGGTTGGCACCGCGCAAGGCCGGGTAGGCCAGACCGCTGAAGCGGCGGCCGCGCCCAGCCCAGGCCCATTGTTGTTTGTCACCCGACACATTGAAGTCAACGCCAACGCGCCACAGGTCGGCATCGATCTCCCTGGCATAGTCGAGCACACTTTGTGGCGGCACCGGATCGCTCACCACCACCGCTCGGCCGGTGCGCATGATGCCGGCCTTCTCAAAGCCAATGCTTTCGCGGTCTGAACCCAAAAATTCGGTGTGATCAATGTCGATGCTGGTGATCACGGCGCAATCAGGCTCGATGATGTTGACCGCGTCAAGTCGTCCGCCCAGGCCGACCTCCAGAATCACCACGTCCAGCGCGGCGCGCGCCATCACGTCCAGAATCGCCAGCGTTGAAAACTCGAAGTAGGTCAGTGATATTTCTGTATCATTTAGGCTTCTAGCCATTTCCACATCTGCGAAAGCAGCTACTAATTGCGTAGCGTCGACGGTCTCGCCGTTCAACCGCAGTCGCTCTTCAAAACGCACCAGATGGGGTGAGGTATAGACCCCGGTGCGATAGCCCGCCTGCTGCAGGATGGATTCCAGCATGGCGCAGGTTGAGCCCTTGCCATTGGTGCCTGCCACCGTGATCACCGGGCAGGCAAAGCGGATTTGCATGCGCTCGGCCACGCAGCGTACTCGCTCCAGACCGAGGTCGATGTTCTTGGGGTGCAATTGCTCGCAGTGCGCCAGCCAGTCATCTAAAGTTTTCATAAGGGGTTTCATCCGGTGATGGATTGTCGCCCACCTCGAGCTTTGCGCTCAGTGGCATGATGCGGGGCATGAATAAATCCTTGGCTTCCTCCAGCGTGACCGTCTTCGGCATCCCAAACTGTGCCACTGTAAAAAAGCCCGCGGCTGGCTTGCCGAGCAGGCTGTTGACTACGTTTTTCACGATTTCAAGAAGCTGGGCGTTCCCGCCGATTTAGTGCCAGTCTGGAACGCAGCGTTGGGCTGGGAAAAGCTGCTGAACCGAAAGGGCAGCACCTGGCGCAAGCTTGACCCCACGACCCAGACCGGCGTCATCGACGCGACAACCGCCAGTGCCCTGATGCTGGCCCAGCCCAGCGTCATCAAGCGCCCGCCGGTGATGTGGCATGACGGCAGCGTCACGGTCGGCTTCGAGCCACAGGCCTGGAAGGCGCGGCTGCGGCAAGCGGGTGGCTGATTGAGCCGGTGCGCTAATTTTTCACTGTTCGCCCTGAGCTCGGCCTGAGCGGGGAACTTATTCAGTGTTGCCCTAAAATTCTCGGTTGCCTTCAGAAACCACACACAATTCAAGCCATCCACATCATGAGCACCACCCACATCGACGGCGTCAGTGTCAGCACCCAGGCCAGTGTCTATTTCGACGGCAAGTGCATCAGCCATGGCATCACGCTGGCCGATGGCAGCAAAAAATCAGTCGGCGTGATCTTGCCAGCCGCTCTGACCTTCAACACCGGCGCACCTGAAAGCATGGAATGCGTGGCGGGTAGCTGCGAATACCGGCTGGCTGGCAGCGAGGTCTGGGTTAAATCCGGCCCAGGCCAGACATTCAGCATCCCCGGCAACACCAGATTTGACATTCGCGTGTCTGAGCCCTACCACTACATCTGCCACTTTGGTTGAATACTATGAGCGCCACCATTCTTCAAAATATTCCCGTCGGTCAAAAAGTCGGCATCGCTTTCTCTGGCGGCCTGGACACCAGCGCCGCCTTGCACTGGATGAAACTCAAGGGCGCCTTGCCCTACGCCTACACCGCCAATCTGGGTCAGCCCGACGAAGCGGACTACGAGGAAATCCCGCGCAAGGCCATGCAATACGGCGCCGAACTGGCGCGCCTGATCGACTGCCGCAGCCAGTTGGCGGCCGAGGGCCTTGCTGCCCTGCAAAGCGGCGCCTTTCACATCTCCACCGCCGGCGTGACCTACTTCAACACCACGCCGATCGGCCGCGCCGTGACCGGCACCATGCTGGTGGCCGCCATGAAACAGGATGACGTCAACATCTGGGGCGATGGCAGCACCTTCAAGGGCAATGACATTGAGCGCTTTTATCGCTACGGCCTGCTGACCAACCCGTCGCTCAAAATCTACAAACCCTGGCTGGACCAGGCTTTCATTGACGAGCTCGGTGGCCGCGCTGAAATGTCGGCCTTCATGACCGAGCACGGCTTTGGTTACAAGATGAGTGCCGAGAAAGCCTACTCAACCGACTCCAACATGCTGGGCGCCACCCACGAAGCCAAAGACCTGGAGCAATTGAATAGCGGCATCAAAATTGTCAATCCGATCATGGGCGTGGCGTTCTGGAAAGACGACGTTGCTGTTAAAGCCGAAGAGGTGTCGGTGCGTTTTGAAGAGGGCCGCCCGGTCGCCTTGAACGGTGTCGAATACCCCGATCTGGTGAGCCTGATTCTGGAAGCCAACCGCATTGGTGGCCGCCATGGCCTGGGCATGAGCGACCAGATTGAGAACCGCATCATTGAGGCCAAGAGCCGTGGCATCTACGAAGCCCCCGGGATTGCTCTGCTGTTCATAGCGTATGAGCGTTTGGTGACGGGCATCCACAATGAAGATACTATTGAACAATACCGCGACAACGGACGCAAACTGGGCCGCCTGTTGTACCAGGGCCGCTGGTTTGACTCGCAGGCCATCATGCTGCGCGAAACCGCACAGCGCTGGGTGGCGCGCGCCATCACCGGCAGCGTGACGCTGGAGCTGCGCCGGGGTAACGATTACTCGCTGCTCAACACCGAGTCGCCCAACCTGACCTACCAGCCCGAGCGTCTGACGATGGAAAAAGGCGAGTCCACTTTCTCCCCGGCAGACCGCATTGGCCAACTCACCATGCGCAACCTGGACATTGTCGATACCCGCGCCAAGCTGGGCATTTACGCCCAGGCCGGGCTGTTGTCGCTGGGCTCGGGTGGCGATCTGCTGAGCCTGACTGGTGACAAAAAGCGGTCTTGAGCGGTGTTCAAATTTGTGGTTCGGAACAGGGAATTGTCTGAAATCGGCATCAAATAGGGGCCTAACCATCGATGCGTGATTGTGCGGCAATCAATTTTGACACCTGCGGACCCAGGACAAGGACCGTCAGGAAGCGCGCCAGTTGCATCGACATCACAAAGCCGACATCGACGGCACTCGTGGCGGCGATGATGGCCACGGAATCGGCGCCGCCCGGGCTGCTGGCCAGATAGGCCGTTAGCGGGTCATAACCGGCCCATTGGGTCAGACCCACCGCAATGACGAGACCCACACCCATCAGCGCAAAGATCGACCCCAGCACCGCGGGCAAGGCACGAACGGCGTGCCTCAGAATGGCGCGGGTGAAGCGCAGGCCAATACTCCAGCCGACCACCGCATAGGACAGGGCCAGCAGCGCCGGCGGCAATTCAATGACCAGAGCGCCCGTAGCCTGCAAGGCGGCCCCGACCAGCAGCGGGATCACCATCGGTCCACCCGGAATGCGAAGCCAACGCGCGATGCCGGAACCGAGCAAGACGAGCAACAGGGTCGACCCCAGATCGATCGGGTTTTGCACGGCAAACCAGGGCAGGTTGACTGGCGCCGTTGCCGCGTGATGCGTCCACAGCCCCGCCACCAGCGCGGCCACCGCTGTGACCACCGCCACACGCAAATACTGCATCAGCGCTACCAGGCGCACATCGGCGCCATACGCCTCCGCCATCAGCACCATGGCTGAGGCCGCACCGGGCGCCAGGCCCCACACCGCCGTCGTTCCCGGGAAAACCTGGCGGCGCATCAAGAGCCAGCCCAAGCCCGCGCTAGCGGCAATGATCGAAATCGTGGCGCCAAGAAAGAGGGGCCAGTCACTGGCCACCTTCGCCAGCGTGGAAGGCTGCAGGCTTTTCGCCATCAGGCAGCCAATCACGCCTTGCGCCAGGGCGAACAGAGTGGTGGGGACGCCAAGCCGAATCTCCTGGGACGACAGCAGGATGCCCGCCAGCATGCAACCCAGCAGCACACTGGCCGGCAAATGGAGTGCGGTCAGCGCCCAGCCCAGGAGAGCACTGATCAAGAGAAGGACGCACCACCACATGGCAGGCATCGGTCGACGAAAAGCGGTCATGAGCCCTTTATCGCTTCAGGTAAGCCCGCGCAATCGGCTCCAGGGCCGAAGCCGTGATGCCCAGACTGGCCAATCCCGGCAGCTTGCCAGTGGCCACATTGTCAACCGCCATCGAGTCAAGATTGTCGCGGCTCATCACCGGCTCGCCTGGGGCCAAGGACATCAGTGCGGCCTGCAGGCGCCCAAGCCACGTGGGCAGGGCGATCACCGGTCGGCCACGTCCCTGGCGGATGCCGCTGAGCTGCGCTGCAAGTTGCACCAGTTCGCGCAGTGTAAAAATATCCGGGCCGCACAGTTCCAGCACCCTGGGCGCATGATCTCCTGGCACCGTGTTGCACTCGAGGCTGCGCAGCACGGCACTGGCGACGTCCCCCACCCACACTGGCTGAAAGCGCGCATCGGCGCAGGCCAGCGGCATGAACGGCAAGACCCGCTGCAACCTGGCAAAGACGTTGAGAAATTTGTCCCCGGCGCCAAAGATGACACTCGGCCGCAGAATCGTCAGCGCAAAGGCTCTTGGATTGGATGCGTTCACCGCCTGCATCAATGCTGCTTCAGCTTGGCCCTTGCTGCGCAGGTACATCGAAGGCGCAGACTGTGGCTGCCCTGCATCGGCCCCCACGGCGCTGATGTGTACCAGCGTCTTGACACCCGCCGCCACACAGGCGCGTGCCAGCTTTTGCGGCAAAGCCACATGCACTTTTTCAAAAGCCGCCAGGTTGCCTTGCAGGATCGCCACCAGATTGACCACGGCCTCCTGATCGACGACGGCGCGCGTCAAGGCAGCCTCGTCATGCACATCCATCTCCATCACACTGACCAGCGGCAAATGCAGCAAATGCCGGGCATTGCTGCGTCGGCGGGTCGACACCGTGACGTGCCAGTCCTGGTGCGCCAGCTTTTCACACACATGGGCACCAACGAAGCCGGTGCCGCCCAAAACCAATACATTCTTCATGGTTTGAATTTAGCTCTTTCGCCAAAACTCGCTGCCGCGCAGGGCTTCATACCACCACCGGCTCAATCTCCAGCCGGATGCCAAAGCGTTCATAGACGCTGGTCTGAATCGCGCGCGCCAGGGTCATCACTTCGCCGCCCGTGGCGCCGTCGCTGCCATCGACCGTGCCGCGATTGACCAACACCAGCGCCTGCTTTTCATAGACGCCTGCCTGCCCAACCGACTTGCCGCGCCAGCCACAGGCGTCGATCATCCAGCCCGCTGCCAGCTTGATCGTGCCATCGGCCAGGTGGTAGTGCACCACCTTGGGGTCGCGCGCGATGATGTCGTCACATTGCTCGGGTGTGACGGTGGGGTTCTTGAAGAAACTGCCGGCGTTGCCAATCACTTGCGGGTCGGGCAGCTTGGCGCGGCGAATCTCGCAGACCCAGTCATAAACCTGCTGCGCTGTCGGGTTGGTGCAGTGATGCTCAGCCATTTTCCTATCTAGGTCGGCGTAGCCCAGCACCGGCTTCCATGCCTTGGGCAGGCTTAGGCGAACGCGCAAAATCACGGCCCGCTCCTTCAGGCCCAGCCGCTGATGTGTGCCAGCCACAGCGCCCGCGCCATGCTTGAATACAGAATCGCGGTAGCCAAAGGCGCATTGCGCGGCGTCCAGCGAAAACAGCTGGCCAGTTTGCAGGTCGATGGCGTCCAGTGAGGCAAAACGGTCCTGCAATTCAACCCCATAAGCGCCAATGTTTTGCACCGGTGAAGCGCCCACCGTGCCGGGAATCAAGGCCAGGTTTTCCAAGCCGGGATAACCCTGCGCCAGGGTCCAGCTGACAAAGTCGTGCCAGTTTTCTCCGGCGCCCGCCTCCACCACGAACGCCTTTGCGGTCTCCTGCACCAATCTGCGCGCCTTGATTTCGACCTTGAGCACCAGCGCTCTAACATCCCCAGTGAGCACAATATTGCTGCCACCGCCGAGTACAAATTTGGGCAAAGCAGCCAGTTTGGGGTCGGACAATAGAGCTTGCAGGTCTGATTCCTGGGCAATGCGAACCAGGCGCTGCGCCTTGGCGACGATGTGCAGGCTGTTAAAAGCCTGGAGCGGCACGTTGTTCTCGACTAACATGGCGGGATTGTCGCATTGGGAGTGTTCGCACTCTCCTTCGGGCTGAGCCTGTCACAGCCCGCTCTGGAACAAAACGCGCAGCCCTTCGACAGGCTCAGGGCGAACGGATTTTTTGAGACCCCCAAAATGCCTTCATTTGATACGGTTTGCGAAGCCAACCTGGTAGAAGTGAAAAATGGCGTGGACAACACCGCCAAGGAGATCTCCACCCGCTTTGATTTCAAAGGCACGCCGGCTGCCATTGAAATCAAGGACAAGGAAATCACCCTGATCGGCAATGCCGAGTTTCAACTGACCCAGATTGAAGATATTTTGCGCAACAAGCTGACCAAGCGCAGCGTCGATGTGCGCTTTCTGGACAAGGGCGAGGTGCAAAAAATGGGTGGTGACAAGGTCAAGCTGGTGATCAAGGTGCGCAACGGCATCGAGGTCGAAATGTCGAAAAAGATCCAGCGCCTGATCAAGGACAGCAAGCTCAAGGTGCAGGCCGCCATTCAGGGCGATGCGGTGCGCCTGACCGGTGCCAAGCGTGACGATTTGCAGGCCGCCATGGCCTTGATCAAAAATGACATCACCGATGTGCCCTTGAGCTTCAACAACTTTCGTGATTGAGTCAACTGGCGGCATGAAGTTTCTGACCGAACAGGACTACGAAGACCTGCTTGGGTTGTGGGCTGACCTGGAGGCTGGCCTGGGGATTATTCTGGCCAGTCCGGCCAGCATTCAGGAGTTCGAAAAGCGCGTCTGGCAATACGATCGCTGGATGCAGGGTTTGCTTGAACTTGACACCGATGTCGGACTCTATCTGTTGTTCCAGTTGGCGACCAACTCGGCGGTTGGCTACAGCGCTTCACACGCCCTGGTGAGCGCTGTGTTGTGTCATCTGATTGCGCTTGAACTGAAACTACCCCAGAGCGAGCGCGACAGTCTGGTGCATGCCGCCTTCACCATGAATCTGGCGATGACGGCGCTGCAGGATCAGTTGACCGGGCAAATCGAGAAGCCTACCGCCCTGCAACAAGAAGCCATTCGCACGCATCCCGCTCGGGCTGTGCAGATGCTGGCCGACATGGGTGTGTCGGACAAGCTGTGGTTTGACATCGTGACGCTGCATCATGATGAAAGTGCTGATCAAAGTGAGTTGCAGCACATGCCGCCAGCGCAGCGGCTGGCTTGCATCATGCGCATGGTTGACCGCTATGCCGCCATGATCAGTCCGCGTCAAACACGGGAGGGTCGCAGCGCCACCGATTCGGCGCGCAGCATCATCAAATCTGCAGAGCGCCACGACGAGGTGGCCCAGGCGCTGGTGCGCTCAGTGGGTCTGTGTCCGCCTGGCACCTATGTGCAGCTCGATGACAAAGAGGTGGCTGTCGTCCTGCGCCGCAGCGCCACCCCAAACCAGCCTTTTGTTGTGATCCTGATCAACCCGGCGGGCAGGCTGCTGAATCCGCCCCGACTGCACCTGATCTCCAACGGCGGTCCCGGCATCAAGGCCGCGCTGTCGTCATCGGCGGCGCCCGAGCGACTCAATCACCATCTCATCTTGCGGCTCGGTGTGCGTGCCGCACTGCATCCTTAGACGCTCTGTTTGTTATAGCTGCTTGTGCACGACAGACGGGCGCTAGAGGTTTATTTTGCATATAGAAAGTGAAGCAGGAATGGCAATTAAAATTTCTTTTTGGCGCTTGGGCTGGCGCTCTTTGGGGCGCGATTTGCGCTCCAGTGAACTGCGCTTGTTGATGGTCGCGGTCACGCTGGCGGTGGCGGCGCTGACGGCGGTGGGTTTTTTTGCCGACCGACTCAAAGGCGGTCTGCAACGCGATGCGCGCCAGTTGTTGGGCGGTGACGCGCTGGTCTCAAGCGACAACCTGACGCCTGCCGTTTTTGCCGAAAAGGCGCGCGCGCTCGGTCTGGAGGTGGTTCAAACGCTGGGTTTTCCCACCATGGCGCGTGCGCCTGAGCCCCAAGGCGGTGGTGCCAAGCTGGTGGCCCTGAAAGTGGTTGAAACCGGTTACCCACTGCGTGGCAAGCTCAAGGTAGCCGACCGGCCGGGTGCGCCGGAGAACCTGACGCAGACCATTCCCCAACCGGGCCAGGCCTGGATTGAAGCGCCTTTGCTGGACGCCATCGGCGTCCAGATGGGCGGCGATTTGCTGCTGGGGGACAGCCACCTGCGGATTGCCAAAATCATTGTCAATGAGCCTGATCGGGGCGCCGGTTTCATGAGTTTTGCGCCGCGCGTCATGATCAACCAGGCCGATGTGGCGGCCACCGGTCTGATCCAACCCGCCAGCCGCGTGACCTACCGTCTGGCGGTGGCCGGTGCCGATAGACCGGTGGCAGACTTTGTGACCTGGGCCCAGGCTGAGGTAAAAAGTCTTCGCGTGCGCGGTGTGCGCGTCGAGTCTCTGGAAGGCGGTCGCCCGGAACTCGGGCAAACGCTGGCGCGGGCCGAAAAATTTCTCAACCTGATTGCCTTGCTGGCTGCACTGTTGAGTGCCGTCGCAGTGGCGTTGGCCGCGCGTGGCTTTGCCGCCAGGCATCTCGATGACTGCGCCATGTTGCGCGTGCTGGGCTTGAGCCAGCGCAGCATTGCATTAAGTTACACCTTCGAGTTCATGCTGATTGGCCTGCTGGCCAGCGGCCTGGGCGTGGCTTTGGGCTATTCGGTGCACTACGTCTTTGTCTTGTTGCTGGCCGGTTTGGTGGATGCCGCACTGCCTGCTGCCGGACTCTGGCCGGTCATCTTTGGCATCGGCATGGGGCTGACTCTGCTGCTTGCCTTTGGACTGCCGCCAGTGCTGCAACTGGCGCAAGTGCCGCCACTGCGCGTGATTCGCCGCGATGTCGGTGGCCTCAAGCCTACGTCCCTCGGCGTGCTGGGGTTGGGCGTGGCCGGTTTTGCGGCGCTGCTGCTGGCCGCCAGCAGCGATGTCAAGCTCGGGCTGATCGCTGTCGGCGGTTTTGCAGCGGCGACCCTGGTGTTTGCGGTCTTGAGTTGGTTGGCCGTCAAACTGCTGCGCTGGGCTGTCAACGAGCGCACCGCGCCGCGCGCCATGGTGCTCGCCACGCGCCAGATTTCGGCGCGTCCCGCCTACGCTGTGGTGCAGGTCAGCAGCCTGGCGGTGGGCTTGCTGGCGCTGGTGCTGCTGGTGCTGTTGCGCACCGACCTCATCAGCAGCTGGCGCAAGGCGACACCGGCCGACGCCCCGAATCGCTTTATCATCAACGTCATGCCCGAGCAGGGCGACGCCTTTGCACGCGCTTTGCACCAGGCCGGTGTGACCAGGTTCGACTGGTACCCGATGATTCGCGGCCGACTGGTGGCGGTCAACGGCAAAGCCGCCACGCCTGACAGCTACGTGGACGAGCGCGCCAGGCATTTGGTGGAGCGCGAGTTCAACCTGTCCAGCAGCGCGGCGAAACCCTCACAAAATGAAGTGGTGGACGGTCGCTGGACGCCCGAAGAGCAGGGTGCCATCAGCGTCGAAGAAGGGCTTGCCAAGACACTGGGTCTGAAGATCGGTGACCGCTTGAAATTTGACATCGGCGGGGTGCAACTTGAATCCAGAATCAGCTCCTTACGCAAGGTCGATTGGGGCTCGATGCGGGCCAATTTCTTTGTCATGTACCCGGTGACCAAGCTGCCCAACGTGCCCAGCACCTACATGAGCGCCTTCAAGGCGCCCGCCAGCCCCGGTTTTGACAACGCGCTGGTGCGCGCTTTTCCCAACATTACCAGCGTCGATATGACGGCCACCATTGGCCAGGTTCAGCGCGTGCTCGATCAGGTCATCAGTGCCGTGGAGTTCCTGTTTGCCTTCACGCTGGCGGCCGGCCTGGCGGTGTTGTTTGCGGCTGTGACGGCCACGCGTGAAGAGCGCGCCAAGGAGTTCGCCATCATGCGCGCTGTCGGTGCCAAGAGCAGCCTGCTGCGCCAGGTGCAGCGCACCGAACTCATCGGCGTCGGCTTGCTGGCGGGCTTTTTGGCCTCGATCGTCGCCAGCGCCGTCGGCTGGGCGCTGGCCAAATACGTGTTTGAGTTCGAGTGGATCATCTCGCTCTGGGTGCCGCTGCTGGGGTCCATCAGTGGCGCGCTGCTGGCGCTGGCAGCCGGCTGGTGGGGCCTGCGCGAGGTGCTGCGCCGCCCGGTGGTGGAGACGCTGCGCCGGGCTGCGCAGTAGATTTCGCCAGGCCTCGAAGGCGGCGGGAAATTCAAACAAACCAGTTTTGTCATTGCGAGCGAAGCGTGGCAATCCATTTATCACTATCAAAATAATAGCTGTTGGCGAAATATCGACGGGGGCTAGAGGCCAATTGGCCATAAATTTCCAAGTCCCCCTAGAATCAGCCAACAACCTCAGGGACGCCATGAGTCAACTCCTCATCAACGACTACCTCAAGCAGCTCGACATCATCCGGCGTGTCAGCGGCAGCCAGCGCGAAACCATCGTCCGTGAGGCGTTCAAGGATCTGCTCAAGAACTGGGGCAAGCAGCACAACCTGATCTTTCTCGCCGAGTACCCGCTCAAAACCGTCACCAGGACCAACATCAATCTGGACGGTGCGCTCTTGCATGAGCTGCGCATGCCGCTGGGCTACTGGGAGGCCAAGGACGCCGCCGACGACCTGGATGTTGAGATCAGCAAGAAACTCAAAAAGGGCTATCCGCAGGACAACATCATCTTCAGCGACGACGCCACCGCCGTGCTCTGGCAAAACCGCAACGAGGTGCTGCGTTGCGACATGACCGACACGCAGGCGCTGTCCAGACTGCTTAGATTGTTTTTCAGCTTCGAGCGGCCCGAGATCGCGGGTTTTCGCGCCGCCGTGGCGCAGTTCAAGACCGACCTGCCCGCCGTGCTGAAGGCCCTGCGCGAGATGATCGAGCGCGAACACGACAGGAACCCGGGCTTTCGCGCCGCTGAGGCCAAATTCCTCGCCCACGCGCAGGAAGCCATCAACCCCGCGCTGACTGAGGCCGACGTGCGCGAGATGCTGATCCAGCACATCCTGACCGAAGAAATCTTTGCCAAGGTGTTTGACGACAGCGACTTTCACCAGCACAACAACGTGGCGCGCGAGCTCTACGCGCTGGAAGCCGAGTTCTTCACCGGCAGCCTCAAGAAAGACACCCTCAAGGGCCTGGAAACCTACTACGCCGCCATTCGCGCCGCCGCCGCGCAAATCGGCAGCCACAGCGAAAAGCAGACCTTCCTCAAGGTCATCTACGAGAATTTTTACAAGGTCTATAACGCCAAGGCGGCGGACCGGCTGGGCGTGGTCTATACGCCGGGTGAAATCGTGCGCTTCATGATCGACGGCGCCGACTGGTTGTGTGAAAAACATTTCGAGAAAAACCTGATCGACAAGGACGTGGACATTCTTGACCCGGCCACCGGCACCGGCACATTCATCTGCGAGTTGCTGGAGCACTTTCGC
>JADGRK010000124.1 GCA_017880985.1 Rhodoferax sp.
AATGGTTTTGGCACTCCAAAATTCTCCGCATTTCCACTTCATTTTGAGTATTCACACAGCCGCAATCTGAAACAGTAGCTGGCACCGCTGTCCCAATGACCACCCAGATCGGATCGGGCAGCAACGCAAGGAGGGGGTGGGGCCGATGTTGGGCGCGACATCAAAAAGTCCGAAGGGCGCGGAGCGCCCGGCGTCTACCCCACCCCCGCCGACCAACAACTAAACCAGCACTTTGACTGGGGGTTTCCAGCCCTGCGTGGTGGCTCGGCGTGCAAATTTGCGGTCATCAAAAGTGGCGACGCTGGTGCACTGGCGGTATGACGAATGATGCAAAGCGTCGGCAAAATCAAAACCGTCAGCCAGCGCCGCCACTGCGAATTCGACCGCTACCCGATCTTCCACTTCAACATTGGGCATGGAGAGCAAGTGGCGCAGTACGGTCAGCACGTCAGCGCTCGGGCTCTTGTAGTAGCCGCGCAGCACCCACTCCAACTCCAGCACCACGGACTTGCTCACGCAAAGTTGTTTGCCGCTTTCGATCAGCTTACGCGCCAGCGTGCTTTGCTGTTGGGAAGGCACATCGGAACTGACGACGTAGTAACGCGCCAACACGTTGGTATCGAGCCCGATCATGGTGCGTCGGTATTAAGGGTGGCAACATCAAAATCAACCGGCACGCTCCGGCGGCGGCTCCGGATCAGGCCGAAACCGCTGGCTGCACCTTGCCGAGCCGCTGGCGCCGGACGCAGCTCAATGTGGTCGCCCTCAACCGCAAAGTTGACCGCCATGCCCTGCCGTAGCCCGAAATGCTGGCGCACATCGCGCGGTATCGTGACCTGCCCCTTGCTGGTGATGGTGCTTTGCATGACAAGCTTTCAAAAAGTATTACATGGTAATACTAACATCTTTGCGCATCGATTTGCTGCCCGAATGCAATGGCAGACATGCCTGAGTGATATGGAGACGCTATTGGACGCCTTTCGTTTCTTGATGGCCTCGGGCGTCAGCAGCAGCAAATCGACAGCCTGGTGCGCCAGATCGCCGAGCTTCGCCAGCGCAACACCAACGCTGGTGTCGGCGTGGCTCGCAACCTACGCGATGATTTGCCGCCCCATTACTGACATCTCTTCATCCGACGCCAGCGGCTCCACCGCTCGAATCTGGCGCGCCAGCACCTCCAGTGTTGCCTCGGAGGCGTCGCGCCCGCCAGCGTTGCGCGCCAGGATGCGCTCACGCAATTGCGCTGGCGTGGCCATCGGCGCCAGAATGCCAAACGCTGCACCGGTGTCTTTGGCCAGCTTTGAGAACGCATTGCGATCGGCGCGTTTCAGGAAAGCAGCATCCACAATCACCGACCAGCCGGCGCGCAGCAAATGGTCGGCCAATTGATGCAGCTGGGCGTAGGTGCGCGCATGGGCGTCGCTGGCATAAATACCGGCGTCCAGGGTCGAGCCACTGGGCGCGCTGGCGCTCAGCCCAAACAGACGCTTGCGCTCCACATCCGAGCGCAAGCGCAAGGTCGCTGCATGGCTGTCTTTTTGCAGCCATTCAGTGCTGGCGACAGTCTTGCCGCAGCCCGACAGCCCGTGCGTGATCACCAGTTGCACCGCGGGCGGCGCCACCAGCCGCTCGGCCAGCGCGATGTAGTCCAGGGCCTCGGTGTTGTCGCCTTGTGTTTGCGCGGCCCGCAGCGCTGCCACCTTGGCCCGCACCAGGGCACGATAGACCGCATAAAAACGCAGCAGCGGTGCAGCCTCGTAGTCGCCGCTGCGGCTTAACACCTGGTTGATAAACCAGTTGGCCAGGCCGGGCTGCTCGTGCGCCAGCAGATCGATGTAGGTGAACGCGATTTCGCTCGCCACGTCAATCCAGCGCAGGTCTTCGTTGAACTCGATGCAGTCGAACAGGCGTACGCGCTGGTCGATCAAAACCAGATTGGCGAGATGCAGGTCGCCATGGCACTCGCGCACCCAACCGGCCAGCTTGCGTGCCTGCATCAGCGGGGTGAGCCGCTGGTGTTGCGCCTCGGTCCAGGCGCGCAGAGCGGCCAGCCGGGCTTGCATGTCGGTCTGCGGCAAGGCTCGCAACAGCTCATCAAAATTGTCCCGAGCCGGTGCCAGAATTTGTTGCGGCGACCCAAAGCGCGACGCGGGCGGCGCTTTGTCAGCCGCTTCGTGAAAATCCGCCAGCGTGTCCGCCAGCTCCGACAGATGCCGGGCTTGCAACTCACCGCGCGTGCAGACCCGGTCCAGCCGGGCGTTTTCATCAAAGCGCCGCATCTTGACGGCGTATTCAATCGGTTCGCCGCTGCCGCGCCATTGCGGATCCTGCGGCGTATTGAAGATGCCCAGCAGGTCGAGGTAGATATCAGGAGCAAAGCGGCGATTCAGGCGCAGCTCATCCTGGCAATAACGGTGGCGTTGCGCCAGCGTGCTGAAGTCCAGAAACGGCAGCTTCAAGGGCTTCTTGATCTTGTAGGCGAAATCTCCCGCCAGCAGCACCCATGAGATGTGGGTCTGCACCAGTTCAACCGCAGGCACAGAATCGGGATAACGCTGCGGCTCCAGCAGCGCGGCGATGAGGGGTGGCAAGCTGGCGTCCATGCGACGCATGATGCCAGACTCCGCACCCCGGTTGTGAGTCAACTGCCTGAGAGCTCTTCCCAGCGCGTCATTGCGGTCAGCATTTCTTCTTCAATGGCGGCGTCACGCGCATAGAGATCGGTCGCGCGTTCGGGGTCCCTGGCATAGAGGTTGGCGTCAGCCAACTCGGCTCTCAATGCCGCTTGCTCCCGTTCAAGTAGGTCGATTCTTGCCTGCAAGGTGTCGAGTTCGCGCTGCGCCTTGTTGCTGAGTTTTTGCGGCGTCAAGGTCTTTTTCAGGTCCGACGATTTGGTGTATTTTTGGCCTTTAGCCCCCGTCTGCTGTGCGTTGGCAGCTATTGCATTTGCAGCAAGTTGAATCTCCTTGCTGCGTCTCGATTGAAGCAGCCAGTCTTGCACGCCGCCTTCGTATTCGCGCCACAAGCCGTTCCCTTCATACGCGATCGTGCTGGTCACCACGTTGTCCAGGAAGGTGCGGTCGTGGCTGACCAGAAACACGGTGCCTTCGTAGTTTTGCAACAATTCTTCCAGCAACTCCAGAGTCTCGATATCGAGGTCGTTGGTTGGCTCGTCGAGCACCAGGACGTTGGCCGGACGGGCAAACAGGCGCGCCAGCAGCAGCCGGTTGCGCTCACCCCCGGAGAGTGAACGCACCGGGGAATTGGCGCGCGCTGGAGAAAACAGAAAGTCGCCCAGGTAACTCTTGACGTGTTTGCGCTGGTTGCCAATCTCGATCCACTCGCTGCCCGGACTGATGAAATCCACCAGCGTGGCATCCAGATCCAGCGCATTGCGCATCTGGTCAAAGTAGGCCACCTGCAGGTTGGCACCCTGGCGAATCTTGCCACTGTCAGGTTTCAACTCGCCCAGAATGAGCTTGAGCAGCGTTGTTTTGCCCGCGCCATTGGGGCCGATCAAGCCGATCTTGTCACCGCGCAGCACGGTGGCAGAAAAGTCCTTGATGATGACTTTGTCGCCAAACGACTTGCAGGCCAGCGTCAACTCGGCGACCAGCTTGCCGCTCAGGGCACCCGATGCCACATCCATCTTCACACGACCGACGGCCTCACGGTGCGCCTTGCGGCTGGCACGCAGGTTTTCCAGTCGCACAATGCGGCTCTGACTACGGGTACGCCGGGCTTCGACCCCTTTTCTGATCCAGATTTCTTCTTGCACCAGTAACCGGTCAGCCTTGGCGCTGATGACCGCTTCCTGCGCCAATTGCTCCTCTTTGAGAAGCTGATACTGGGAAAAATTGCCGTCATATGAGCGCAAAATGCCCCGGTCCAGTTCCACGATGCGGGTCGCCACCCGATCCAGAAAAGCCCGGTCATGGGTAATGGCGACGACGCTGCCCTTGAACCCGATCAGCAGGTCTTCCAGCCATTCAATCGAATCCAGGTCAAGGTGATTGGTGGGCTCATCGAGTAGCAGCACGTCGGGTTGCGCCACCAGCGCCTGCGCCAGCGCGACGCGCTTTTTGGTGCCACCCGAGAGCGTGCCGACGATGTCGTTCTCGTCCAGATGCAGGCGGTGTAGGGTCTCCGTCACGCGTTGCTCCCAGTTCCAGCCATCCTGCGCTTCAATCGCGCTTTGCAAGGCATCAAGATCGCCAACGCCTTCACAATATTGATCAATTAGCGCTATAACCCCCGCCAGACCTGCGCTGGCAGCGACAAAAACAGTCGCATTTTGATCGAGTACCGGTTCCTGTGCCACGTAGGCCAGGCGCAAATTTTGTTGCAACTGCAGGGTGCCGTCGTCGGCTTTTTCAAGGCCGGCAAGGATCTTCAGGAATGACGTTTTGCCACTGCCATTGCGACCGATCAGGCCGATTCGCTCGCCGCTCTCCAGCGCAAAGTCGGTGTGATCGAGTAACGGGACGTGGCCAAAAGCCAGTTGCGCGTTGAGAAAGGTAATCAGTGCCATAGGGTGGGGATTATCAAGCCCACCGGGGCGAGCATGGCGTTTACTGCATCGACATCAGGTAGTCAACGACCGCGTCAATGTCGGCGTCACTCAAGCGCTCGATTTCTTTGGCCATGGCCAAGTCCAGGCGCAGCCCGGTTCCAGCGCGGTAGCGTTTCAGCGCCATGTGCAGGTAAACCGGCTGCTGCCCGGCAACGCGCGCAATATTCTCGTTTCCGTGCCCATCTTCGTCGTGACAACGCATACAGGTCTTGCTGTACAAATCCTTGCCCCTTGCGACAAGGGCGGTGTTTGAAGCGGCTTTATGGAGCACTTTTTGGCCCGAATAGAACAGCACCATGCCAACTTTTTCATCGCTGTTCATCACTTTGATCATGCCTTCCATGAACGGATCCCGGCGCTGACCGGTGGCGTACTGGCGCAGTTGTTCGAGGTGGTAAACAGGATTTTGACTAGCCAGATTGGGGATATCCGGTTTGGGGCTGTTGCCACCCACACCGTGGCAGTTGTCGCAAACCGCAGCCACTTTGTGGCCAATCCTGGAGAGGGACTCGGACAGTTTAGGGTCGTGCTGAGCCTCATTGAGCCGGGCCTGAAGATCGACGCCGGCGGTCGCTTTGGCCCGGGCTGACTGCGCGCTGGCAGGGGCTGCCAAAGTGCCGATCCACAATCCGGCGAGTAACACCATCAACAATCGGCTCGAAGTCATAGAACATCCCATATACATTTAGTTGCACACATTTTAGATGGGATTCAACCCTGAAAAGTCACGGCCAGCGCTTAAGCGCCCTTGCCTTTACCGAACTTGAGTATCCGGGTCGCCAGCAGCGTCTCGGCCAAAAAGCACAACAAGGCCAACAAAAAACAAATCACGCCGGAGAGAAAGGAAGCCGTGGCCATGCGAAATATCTGGAGTTCGGTGGTTTCCCCCAAAAACAGCGCGACGATGGTCAGGCCGATCAGGATGGCGCCGAAGGTGAGCAGTGCAATGCAGACGTTGACCAGGGTGCCGCGTCTGCGCAAGCGCGCCAGTTCCAGATAAGCTGCGGTCATTGGGTCCCCAACTGCAGCGGCTTCGATCCGGTCCTCAATCAGGCGGGCACGATCAATGATGCGCGCCAGTCGCCCCGCCACGGCGGTGATCATCCCGGCCACGGCGGTAAGCAGGAAAACCGGGGCCACGGCAAGCTGAATGGCGTGCGAGACAGTGTTGAGATCAGTGGCAAACAACATGGAAGCTCCAGATTTAGTCTCGCGCCGCGATCAGGGCCTGCGCCAACTCCGCAAAACCCGCGCCACCGCGTGACGGCGTGACGTAGGCCGGTAGCGCACACATGCGCTCGGCAAAGGCGGCCACGTTGGCCACGCCCACGGCGTGGGGCAGGTAGGCAAACAAAGGGGCATCGTTGGGGGAGTCGCCCACAAACATGCATTGCTCGCGTTCCTGCGCCAGCTCCAGCCCATAACGTTCACGCATGAGCAGATGCGCCATGCTGAGTTTGTCGTACTGGCCGAACCAGCCGTTGACGTGGATGGAGCTGACCTTGGCGGTCATGCCGGCCTGCTCCATCAGCGCCACGATGCGGTCGATTGCCGAGTCTGACAGGGCCGGCACGTCTTCGCAGAAGTCAATGGCCAGGTCGTAGAGGCGGCAGAACTGGTCCGAGGCCACGGCACAGCCGGGGACTTCGCGCAGGATGGTGTCGCGCACTGCGGCCAGCCTGGCGGCGTGGGCCTGGCGCGCGGCCTGGTCCAGCAGATGCCGGCATTTGAGCTTGTGCGCTGCGTGGTCGTGCCAATAGTAGAAGGCGCCGTTTTCGCCAATCACGCCATCCACCGGCCACATGCGCGCGATGTGGTCGCACCAGCCCGCCGGCCGCCCGGTGAGGGGGATCACCAGCCTGCCGCTCGCATGCAGCCGCTCCAGCGCGGCATAGGCACGCGCGGTCAGCTTGCCCTCGCTGGTGAGCGTGTCGTCGATGTCGCAGAACACGCCGCGGATGTTCTTCGCCGCCGCGGCAGGCATGGCGGCGAGCGGCTTCACCCTTGTTCCGCCATGCGTTCGGCCACGCGCCGGCGCTGCGCCTCGTTCATATGCAGGCCGCACTTGGTGCGTCGCCACAACACGTCTTCGGCCGAGCGCGCCCATTCGTTCTCGGCGAGATAGGCGAGCTCGCGCTCAAACAGCCCGCCGCCGAAATTCTCGCCCAGGTCGGCTTCGGTTTTCGCGCCGTCGAGAATGATGTCGGCCAGCGTCCCATGGCGGCGCAGGAGGCGCGCCAGCCAATGCGGATCGAGCCCCGAATGGCGCGAACGGAATGCGCCCAGCACGCTCAGAAAATCGCGCCCGCCGAAATCGCCGCCCGGCAGCGGCTCGGCATGGGTCCAGGGCCGGCGCGCCGGGATCCAGCGCGCGAGCTTGTCCATGACATGCTCGGCCAGCTTGCGGTAAGTGGTGATCTTGCCGCCGAACACCGACACGAGCGGCGGTCCTTGTTCGTCCAGCAGCAGCACGTAGTCGCGGGTGATGGCCGAAGGGTCCTCCTGGCCGTCGTCGTACAGCGGACGCACGCCGCTGTAGCTCCACGCCACCTGGTCGGGCGTGACCGCACGCGCGCTGTAGCGGCTCGCCGCCGCGCACAGGTAGGCGATCTCCTCGACCGAGATT
>JADGRK010000125.1 GCA_017880985.1 Rhodoferax sp.
GCCGCACCACTTGCTTCGGGGGTACGACGGCACCGTGCACCAGGTTATCGGTCAGGTCCAGCAGGCCCGACAGGAACACCTTGTAACAGGCAATACCTTCAGCCATGTAAGCCTCGCGCTCACTGGCCGGCGGCGCCTTCTTGAGGACAAAACCGCCCTTGGAGCCGACCGGCACAATCACGGTGTTCTTGACATGTTGGGCTTTGGCCAGACCCAGGATCTCGGTGCGGAAATCCTCGCGCCGATCCGACCAGCGAATGCCACCACGGGCGACCTTGCCAAGCCGCATGTGCACTGCTTCCACGCGTGGCGAATAAACCCAAATCTCAAACAGGGGTTTCGGCTCGGGCACACCGGGCATTTGATGGGGGTCGAACTTGAAGCTCAGATAGGGCTTGGCGACGCCCGTGTCGGTGGTCTGCCATGCATTGGTACGCAGCGTGGCCATGACACCAGCGTAGAACTGACGCAGGATACGATCTTCATCGAGGCTGACCACAGCGCCGAGATGAGCCTCAATGCGTTGGGCAAGTTGACCCTGTGCCTGGGTGCGATTCTGATCGCGCGCAGGATCAAAACGGGCATCAAACAGCTCACTGATCTCTTGCGCGATCAGGGCGTTCTTGTGCAACGTGGTCTCGATATAACTTTGGCTGAAAGCAAAACCGATCTGTTTGAAATAACGCGTGTAAGCGCGCAAAACGACGATGGCATCGGCGTCCAGGGTGGTGTTGAGAACCAGTTTATTCAGATCGTCACTCTCCACCTCGCCCTTCCAGACCTTCACAAACAAAGCCTCGAAACGGGACTTGACGACCGAAAGCTCGGTGTTAGCAGGCAACTGCAGGCCCAGATCGTGAATCCAGAGCGCTTCGCTATCGCTGTCGCGGCCGATCGGGTAGGGGTGCTCATCGAGCACGCGCGCACCCATGCACTCCAGTACCGGCAGCGAATCTGACAGAGCAACCTTGGCCGTGTTGTAGATCTTGAAACGCAGTTGGCCGGCTCCAGCGTCCAGCGGGCGGTAGAGCTTGACCGCCAGGGAGGAACTGGGCGTCAATGCGGCCAGCACCTGGGCGTCTTCAGCCGCCACCGGGGCCGAAAAATCTTCCCGGTAGGCAATCGGGAATGAATTGGCAAAACGATGTGCCAATTTCAAGCCGTCACCTTCGCCGTGGGCGTGCAACAACTCTTGCGTGCAATCGTCTTCCCAAAGCCGCGCCAGCCGGGCAATGCGCGCCTCCAGAGCGGGCAAGTCCACGTTGTGGGGTGCTTGATCCCTGGCACGCACCAGGTAGTGAATGCGCGCCAGCGGACTGTCAGTAAGCGTCGGTGTGAATTCGAGCGATTGGCCATTCAGCGCGTTGCAGAGCTGCTGGCCAATCTTGATGCGCAGTTCGGTGTTGAAGCGCTCACGCGGAACAAACACCTGAGCGGAGGTAAAGCGTCCGAACGGGTCGCGGCGCAGGAACACGCGGGTACGTTGACGCTCCTGCAAACGCAAGATGCCAATCGCGTGTTCAGTCAGCGTGGCGGCGTCAATCTGGAACAACTCATCGCGCGGGTAGGCATCCAGAATGGCCTGCAGCGACTTGGCCGCGTGGCTGTCGGGCAGCACACCGGCGGCGGCGATCACTTGAGCGGCGCGACGGCGCACCTGCGGGATATCGCTCACCATGGCCGAGTAGGCGCTAGAGGTGTACAGACCCAGGAACCGTGCCTCGCCAATCACTTGACCGGCGTCGTCAAAACGCTTGACGGCGATGCAGTCCAGCCAGGCCGGACGGTGAACCGTGGCGCGCGTCATGGCCTTGGTCACGAGCACCAGTTGATCGGAGTCCAGCAGTGCCACGGCGGCAGCGGGCAGCACACTGGTAGGCGTTTGGACTGCGCCGCGGAGCACACCCAGACCGGACTCCGGAACCGCCACCAGACTGACACTTTCGCCGACGCGCCGAAGGTCATAATCCCGCGCCCCGAGAAACGTGAAATGTTGGTCTTCGAGCCAGCGCAAAAAATCAATGCCTTCCTGTTGATTATCGGAAGTCAATAAAGAACTCGCGGACGCAGCGCCCACCGCTTGCAGCCGCGCCAGCATCGGGCGCCAGTCCTGCACCACGGCCCGCACATCACCCAGCACACGCGCCAAGTCATCGGCCAATGCGGTGCGATCAGATTCACTCACGATGCGGTCGCATTCAACCAAGATGAGTGATTCGATGAGACTTGATTTTTCGTTGCCGGGTGTGGCGCTGGCGGTCTTGACCAACTGGCCTTGTCCATCACGCTGGACAACCAACAGCGGGTGCACAATCCAATGGGCAGTTCGCCCGGTACGGTTGACCGCCATGGTGACAGAGTCAACCAGAAAAGGCATGTCGTCGTGGACAATCTGGATAACGGTATGCTCGCTCACGAAGCCGTCTTCGGCCAGCGTGGGGTTGAAGACACGAATTTTGGCGTCTTGCCGCGCACGTGTTGATTCCAATAATCGCCAATGGGCATTGGCCATCGCAAACAGAATGGCAGGGCCACGCGACTGGATCTCGTCGGGGTCTGTGTTATCAAAATAGGCCACTACGAAATCAACAAGCCGTTCGGCGGCCGCGCCTGCGTGTTCCCGGGTATAGGAAAGCAGCTCGGCGAGCGCGGGATTGGTCATGGTATCTCCGGTTGATCCAGTGGATGCAAGCGGATTCTAGGCGGGCACTGCCGTCCTGGGCAGACTATAGCTGCGTATTCATGGCTATATGCAAGACTCGCATTACATCGACCTTTGCAATGCGAAACGCAAATCGGGCGACTACTGCAACTGTCCCTTGAGAGCTTCTGGCATCAACAAAGGCATAACGGCGATACCCTCCTCAATGAGCGAATCAGTCTGGGCGCGTGACGCCTGGCCACGAATACCGCGCGCTTTCACTTCACCATAATGGATCTTGCGCGCTTCTTCGGCAAAGTTGCTCCCTACATCAACTGTGTTGGCCACAATTCGCTTGGCCAGCGCCATCCAGCCGGCCTGCAGGATTTGTTCCATGTCGGCGCTGGAGACCACTTCCTGCGCGCATGGCAAGCCGGAAGAAGCGCTGCCCAGGTTGAGGCGTGGCGCGCTCAAACCTTTGGTAATTGAAGCATTGCCACACACCGGGCATTCAACCAGGCCACGCGCGGTCTGATCCAGGAAATCTGCCTCAGAACCAAACCAGCCTTCAAACACGTGCTGTTGACCACATTTAAGATCCAAAACTTTCATGCTTGTATTATCCAGCAACGTCCTGCTTGATTGCTGGTTGCCAATTCAAATGCCATGCACCCGACAACACGTTTTGCAGCCACAACGCAGCGCTCAGGGTTTTACCATCCGTCACCTGGCCGTCCCGACACCACTGCAGCAAATCTGTCGGCGTGGCAGTGAACACATCCAGAAATTCGCCCGGGTCAAGCTGGCGCGCACCCAGGCTCAAGCCACGCGCAAACCAGATATCTATGAACTCAGTTGAATAGGAGATGACCGGGTGCAACACACCGGCGCGGGCCCACTCGTGAGCGGTGTAGCCAGTCTCCTCCTTCAGCTCACGCTGGGCACAGCGTTGAATGTCTTCTCCAGGATCGAGTTTACCGGCCGGGAACTCAACCATCACCTGCCCCAGCGGATAGCGAAATTGCCGCTCCAGCACCAGCCGCAACTCGCCAGGTGACTCTTCAAGCAAGGGAATAATCATGACCGCCCCGGGATGCACCACATATTCACGGTTTGCAGAAGCGCCATCGGGGAGCTTCACAATATCGCGAAACGCATGGAGAAAGTGACCCCGGAGTATCTCTTCACCGGTGAGTCTTTCTTCGATCAGATGCCTATCGTCCATGACCATCCGGCGGAACTAGTCGCAATATTTCAGCAGGCAGTGAATGCGCCCTGCCCTGTGCATCAGGGAAAAACAGACACCGTTGAATCCTGGTCTGCAAAACCAGGTTCCGGTGATCAGGTTCCCAGCATCTGCACGACTGCATTGGCGCACAAAGCCATCAGGCCACCAGGCAACAGTCCAAGGACCAGCAGCAGTGCGCCATTGATCGACAAGACAGCACGAACATCAAAAGGTGCGGACACCGTGCTGGCGGTGATCGGTTTATCAAAGTACATCACCTTGACGACACGCAAATAGTAGAAAGCACCAATCAGCGACATCATGACGGCAAACACCGCCAAGCCGATATTGAAGGTCTGCCCGGTAGCGATCAGCGCCTGAAGAACGGCGAGCTTGGCGTAAAAACCGACCATCGGCGGAATGCCGGCCAATGAGAACAGACAAACCGCCATCACGCCGGCATAAAGGGGACTGCGATCATTCAAACCGGCAAAATCCGCAATCTCTTCGCTCTCAAAACCCTCGCGCGCCAGCAGCAATATGACACCAAAACTCCCCAACGTTGTCAAGACATAGGTGACGACGTAAAACATGGATGAACTGTAGGCATTGGCGGCATAGTGAACATCACCGTCAACGACGCCCGACATCAAGCCAATCAGCACAAAACCCATGTGAGAAATAGTCGAGTACGCCAGCATGCGCTTGAGATTGGTCTGGGCAATGGCAGCCAGATTACCCACGAAGAGCGACCCAATGGACAGCACCATCAACATCTGCTGCCAGTCGATCGCCAGCGGCAACATGCCCTCCACCAGCAAGCGAATGCAGATCGCAAAGGCCGCCAACTTGGTTGCGCCACCAATGAGCAGCGTCACAGCAGTGGGGGCACCTTGATAGACATCAGGAATCCACATATGAAATGGCACCGCCCCGAGCTTGAAGGCGAGACCGGCCACGACAAACACCAAACCAAAGATCAACACCTGATGATTGATCTGCCCTGAGGCAATTGCCTTGGAAACCGCATTCACATCGAGCGAGCCGGTCGCACCGTAAATCATCGACAGCCCGTACAAAAGAAAACCGGACGCCAGCGCACCCAACACAAAGTATTTCATCGCCGCTTCGGTAGCCGTTGCGTCATCGCGGCGCAATGCGACCAGCGCATAACTTGACAAGGTGAGCAATTCAAGCCCCATGTAGATCACAAGGAAATTGTTGCCGGAGATCATGATGGATATGCCCAGCAAAGCAAACATACTCAAGGAAAAAAGCTCACCACCGCGCAACATGTCCCGTTCTGCTGCGTAAGGACGGCCATAGACCAGGGTCACCATCAAGGCAATCGTGGAAAAACACTTCAACCAGTTGCCCATCGGGTCACTAACCACCATGTTGCCAAAGCCATAGACAGTTGCGCCCGCACTGGCGTAACTTGCCTCCAGCGCGGCCACCACCGCCAATGTCACCAGGGTCAGCCAGTGGGTACTGGTGCGACGCGCACTCGTCACCCCAAGATCGGCCAGCGCGATGACGCAGGCCATGATGAGCAGGATGATTTCGGGGTAAGCCGAGATCCAACTGAGTTTATCGATCATGTTCTATCTCTTAATTCAACTTGGGTCATTGCAGACTGATCAAATCAGTTTGGACACCGCTACGTGCTTGAGCAATTCCGCCACCGATGTGTCCATCACGTCGGTAAACGGTTTTGGATAGAGGCCCATGTACAACACCGCAACCGCAAGCAGGGTCAACATCACAAACTCACGACTGTTGATGTCAGTCAGGGTCTTGACATGATGATTGGTCACCGGGCCCAAATAGACTCGCTTGACCATCCACAAGGTATAGGCCGCGCCGAAAATCAGCGAGCTGGCCGCGGCAAAGCCCAACCAGAAATTCGATTTGACCGCAGCGATTATCACCATCCACTCCCCAACAAACCCTGCGGTACCCGGCAAACCGCAGTTGGCCATAGCAAACAGCAAGGCGAAGGCGGTGAACTTGGGCATGGTATTGACGACACCGCCGTAACTGGCAATCTCGCGCGAATGAGCGCGGTCATACAACACCCCAATCGAGAGGAACATGGCGGCTGATACAAAACCATGGGAGACCATCTGCACCAAGGCGCCTGAGAGTCCCAAATCATTGAAGAGGAAGAACCCCAACGTCACAAATCCCATGTGGGCAACCGAGGCGTAAGCCACCAGCTTTTTCATATCCGTCTGAACCAGCGCCACCAGACCCACATAAACGACAGCAATGAGCGACAAAGCGATCATCAACCCGGCCCATTCGTGGGCAGCGTCGGGCGCAATCGGCAGAGAAAACCGCAGGAAACCGTAGGCACCCAGTTTGAGCATCACCGCAGCCAGCACGGCCGACCCACCGGTAGGTGCCTCAACGTGGACGTCTGGCAGCCAGGTATGTACTGGCCACATCGGTACCTTGACGGCAAAGGCAGCCAGGAAAGCAAAGAACAACAGGGTTTGCACAGTGCCCGCCAACGGTAATTTGTACCATAGCGCGAGGTCAAAACTGCCGCCCGACTTGGTGTACAGGAAAATCAAGGCAACCATCATCAGGAGCGAACCAAGCAGCGTGTACAGAAAGAACTTGAACGCTGCATAGATCTTGTTCGGACCTCCCCAGATCCCGATGATCAGATACATCGGAATCAAAGTGGCCTCAAAAAATACATAAAACAGCATGCCATCGAGTGCACAAAAAACACCAATCTGCAAACCACTCAGAATGAGGAAGGCTCCCATGTATTGGTTGACCCGGCGCGTGATGACTTCCCAACCGGCGATCACCACAACGACATTGATAAATGCCGTCAAAAGCACAAACCAGAGTGAAATGCCGTCCACACCCAGGTGGTAATTCACATTGAAGCGCGCAATCCACGGCGCTTTCTCGACAAACTGCATCGCAGCCGTGCCAAGCTTGAAATCAGCGTACAAAGGCAAAGTGACAAGAAAACTGACAATGGCACCGATCAGCGCGACCCAGCGCACGGTACGCGCCTGATCGTCTCGACCGAGCGCCAGCAGCACAACACCAAAAACAATCGGTGTCCAAATAGCCAGGCTCAACAAACCCATTTTTCTTGTTCTCCTACTTGAGCCAGACGAAATACGTCATCAGCACAAAAACACCCAATATCATGACCAGCGCATAGTGATACAGGTAACCTGTTTGCACCCTGCGAACCGCGCCGGATACCCACGCAACCCCTTTCCAGGAGCCGTTGACCAGCGCGCCATCTATCAGAGCTTCATCGCCGCCTTTCCAGAGCCCGACACCCA
>JADGRK010000126.1 GCA_017880985.1 Rhodoferax sp.
TTTTCCCACTGACCGCAGAATTGAACCGTTATGCAACGCATTTTGATTTGGGACATTCCGACCCGCTTATTTCATTGGACGCTGGCCCTGAGTTTTCTGGGCACCTGGCTCACCACGGAGTCGGATCGGTGGCTCTCGGTACATGTGTTTCTGGGCTATCTGATGCTGGGTTTGGTCGGCTTTCGGGTGATTTGGGGTTGGCTCGGCACACACTATGCCCGTTTTGCCTCGTTCTGGTTCAGTCCACGCGAGGCGCTGAGCTACTTGCGCAACGTGCTTGACGGCACGGCGGCGCGACACATCGGGCATAACCCAACCGGCAGCATCGCCATCTATTTGCTCTTGCTGCTCACTTTGGTGGTCGGCTTGACCGGCTTCTTCACACTCGGCGGCGAAGAGCAGCAAGGCCTGTTCTCCGGTGCCATGAGCCTGGTGCAAAGCCGCACCTTCAAGAAGCTGCATGAACTCGGGGCCTGGGTGATGTTGCTGCTGGTGATCGGGCATTTTGCAGGCGTTGTGCTGGAGAGCGTGTTGCACCGCGAGAACCTGGCGCGCTCGATGCTTACTGGCACCAAGCTGGCTGCGCCCGGTGCACCGGTGGCACAGCCACGCCGGCTGGTGGCCGTGCTGATGTTGGTGCTGATGACAGGCGCTGGCGGCTGGTGGTTTTATTACGCCATCGACGCGTCGCTGGACCAGCAAGTCGGGCGCCACGAGAGTGGCATCGAAGAGCCGCAGGTGAAGTTTGTCGGTGCCAAGCTGACCGATGACGCGAAGTGGCGAGACGAGTGTGGCAGTTGCCACATGGCCTTCCACCCCAACTTGCTGCCGAGTCGCTCCTGGCAGCGCGTCATGCGCGAGCAAGAACGGCACTTTGGCGCCGATCTGGCACTGGATGCGCCCACCCAAGCCCTGATCCTGAATTTTCTGAGCAGCAACTCCGCCGATCGCCAGGGCACCGAGGCGTCCTTCAAGATTGCCCGTTCGATCAAACCCGGCGCGGTGCCGTTGCGCATCACCGAGACGCCTTACTGGATCAAGAAACACCGCAACATCAGCGCCGCGCAATGGCAGTCAGCACCAATCAAAAGCCAAGCGAACTGCGCGGCCTGTCACCAAGACGCCGAGCAAGGTACTTTTCTGGACGCGGCGATGCAGATTCCGGTTGCCCCGGCAGCCAGCGCCGCTGCCTTCAAAGCCAGCCAATAGGCGACCGGCTGAGGTAGCTCGCAACCACCCATCTCGGGAGTCGGCGCGCCGCACCCGAGTCGTTCTGGGACCGCGTCAAAGGCAGCAAGTTGCTGCGACAATAGCAACTATGAATACATCTGTCTCCTCCAGCGCCTTTGCGCCTCTTAAAAACGACACCTTCATTCGCGCCTGCCTGCGACAAGCTACTGACTACACTCCGATCTGGTTGATGCGACAGGCCGGGCGGTTTTTGCCCGAGTACCGTGCCACCCGTGCCAAGGCCGGCAGCTTCATGGGGCTGGCCACCAACGTCGATTACGCCACCGAAGTCTCACTGCAACCGGTGGAGCGCTTTCCGATCGATGCCGCTATTTTGTTCAGCGACATCCTGACCGTGCCGGACGCCATGGGGCTGGGTCTCTCGTTTGCCTTGGGCGAAGGCCCCAGGTTTGCGCATCCGGTGCGTGACGAAGTCGCAGTGGCTCAATTGGCGGTGCCTGACATGGACCGGCTGCGCTATGTGTTTGACGCCGTCACCTCGATCCGCAAAGCCTTGAACGGCAAAGTGCCACTGATCGGCTTCTCGGGCAGCCCCTGGACGCTGGCTTGCTACATGGTCGAAGGCGCTGGCTCGGACGACTACCGCCTGGTCAAAACCATGCTTTATGCCCGCCCTGACCTGCTGCACAGGATATTGCAGATCAACGCTGATTCAGTCGCCCAATACCTCAACGCCCAAATTGAAGCGGGCGCTCAGGCGGTGATGATTTTTGACAGTTGGGGCGGCGTGCTGGCCGATGGTGCGTTCCAGCAATTCAGCTTGGCTTACACGCAGCGGGTACTGGCGCAGCTCAAGCGCGAACACGCCGGTGCACGCATCCCGCGCATCGTGTTTACCAAGGGCGGCGGACTGTGGCTCAAGGAAATGGGGGCGCTGGACTGCGACGTATTGGGGCTGGACTGGACCGTCAACCTGGCCAAAGCGCGCGCCATGGTGGGCGACAGCAAAGCCCTGCAAGGCAATCTGGACCCCAACGTGCTATTTGCTTCGCCGGCGCAAATCGAAGTCGAAGCGATTAAAGTGCTGAGCAGTTTTGGGACGCCCTACGCTGGAGAAGGCACGGGGCCGACGCATATCTTCAACCTCGGACACGGCGTAAGTCAGCACACACCTACCGAGCATGTGGCGGCCTTGGTGCAGGCAGTGCATGCGCACTCGCGCAAGATGCGTTCTTGAACCTGGAGCCGATGGCGTCAAGAGGACGTTGGACAGTTCCACTAGCGCCCTCGGCACAACATGCCTAGCACCTTTTGCGCCAGAATTCAGGCAAGGTAGTCTGACTTATGCACAAAACCTTGAATCCACCAGGACAGACCGGCTTTCATCCCAAATTCCTGCTACAAAACCAATAGCGATGCTAAGTCATTGATTTATATAGATTTTTAAAACTGCCATTTTTATGGGCAGTTTGTCAAGGGCCTTGATTTTCAAGGCTCTTGAGGCCTTGAAAGGAATCTATCAACAAAGTTATCCACAGAAATATTGCACTTGGATCAAATCGTTTATGAATCAAGGACTTAAAGCCTTTTCCGCAAGTTCACATCAACTACGCGTTTCAACTTCGTCTCTGCTATGACCCGCTGGCTGCCGGTCATGTTGCACACGCCGGCCCATAGCCAACTGGCCGGACCCCTGACTTATTTAAGTGAGCAGGCACTTGCGGCGGGCACATTGGTACGGGTGCCGTTGGGTCAGCGCGAGTTGCTGGGCGTGGTATGGGACGCCGCAAGCGACCCTGGTGCCGACTCGTTTGATGCAGAAAGATTGCGCCCGATCAGTGCGCCGCTGGAGGCCATTGCCCCACTGTCACTGGCCTGGCGCCAGTTGGTCACATTTGCCGCCAACTATTACCAGCGCTCAATTGGCGAAGTGGCACTCGCCGCGCTGCCGCCGCAATTGCGCGACCTGAACACGCTGCAACTGGCGCGGCGTCTCAAGCGCCACGCTAGGGACGCTGAGTCAGCTTCGCCAGACTCCTCAAACGCTATTTGTTCAGTAGCGCTTACCACTGAACAGATGCGCGCTATAGCTCAATTTGAGCAAAATTCTGGGCCGTTTTTGCTATTTGGCGCGACCGGCAGCGGCAAGACTGAAGTCTATTTGCAGTGCGTGCAGCGGCTGCTCACCAGCGACACCAACGCCCAGGCACTGGTGATGGTGCCGGAGATCAACCTCACGCCGCAACTTGAAGCCCGCTTCCGGGCGCGCTTCAACCCGCTCTATGGCGACAGCGCGGTGGTCTCACTCCATAGCGGCATGACACCGGCACAGCGCTTGAAGAGCTGGCTGGCAGCGCACAGTGGCGTCGCCCGGATTGTGCTGGGAACGCGCATGGCCGTGTTTGCCTCGCTGCCAAAGCTCAAGTTGATCATCGTGGACGAAGAACACGACCCGAGCTACAAGAGTGGCGAGGGTGCACGCTATTCAGCGCGCGATCTGGCGATCTACCGAGGCCGTCTGGAAGGGGCCAAGGTTCTGCTGGGCTCGGCGACACCGGCGCTGGAGAGCTGGCACCACAGCCGCCCCGGCGGCCGCTACCTCCGCCTGGAGATGCCGAGCCGAATCGGCGGCACCCTCGTGCCCACCAACGAACCAGCCCTTCGCACCAATGACCATGGTGGATTGGATTTCGACGGCGCACTTCCCTTGGTGCGCCGGGTGGACATGAAGCAGCAGCCCAAACATTGCGTGATTTCTCCGCCTTTGCTTGACGCCATCATGCAACGCGTGGCGCGCGGCGAGCAGAGCCTGGTGTTTTTGAACCGGCGTGGCTACGCGCCGGTGCTGCACTGCGCTGACTGCGGCTGGAAAAGCGAGTGCCCCCATTGCAGCGCCTACCGGGTATTTCACAAGATTGACCGTACGCTGCGCTGCCACCATTGCGGCTTTGCCGAGCGCGTACCACGTGCCTGCCCGGCTTGCGGCAACCCCGACATCGCACCGATGGGCCGGGGCACCGAGCGTCTCGAAGAACATTTGACCGAACTGCTGGCCGGGGTGCGCCGACCGCATTCGGTGTCAGAGCATTCGCCTGATGGCGAGCCGGTCCGAATTGCCCGCATCGACGCCGACAGCACCAAACTCAAAGGCGCACTTGAGTCGCAGTTGGCCCGGGTGCACTCCGGTGAGGTCGATCTGCTGGTGGGCACCCAAATGATTGCCAAAGGGCATGACTTTCGCCGAATCACGCTGGTAGCCGCCATTAACGCTGACAGCGCGTTGTTCAGCAGCGACTTCCGGGCCCCGGAGCGACTTTTCAGCCTGCTGATGCAAGCCGCAGGCCGCGCCGGGCGCGATGCCGACAACAGCAGTCAGAGCGAAATGTGGGTGCAGACCTTTCACCCCCAGCACCCCCTGTTTGAGGCCCTGAAACGGCACGACTACCCGGCCTTTGCCGCGCAACAGCTCAAGGAACGTGAGCAGGCCGGTATGCCGCCCTTTAGTTTTCAGGCGCTGGTGCGCGCCGAAGCGCGCACGCAAGAAGTAGCGCAAGGCTTCTTGACGGCCGCTGCCAGCGCCGCGGCCACGCTGCCAGCAGCCGCGTCCCTGCTACAGCACATCACTGTGTACCCGGCAGTGCCCATGAGCATTCAACGCGTGGCTAACGTCGAGCGCGCCCAGATGCTGATTGAGAGCCCCTCGCGCACTGCGCTACAGCGCTTTTTGAACGCCTGGCAAGTCGTGCTGCATGGCACCCGACAACAACCCGAAGGACGCGGTTTGATACGCTGGGCGATTGACGTCGATCCATTGACAATTTAGGCTCTGGCGTCCGAACGGTGAAAGTAAGAGGAATTGCCCTCGCACCGACAGCAATTCAGTGAAGAAACGGCAAATTGGGAGCTTTGCGCAAAGACCTATCACCACCGTGAAATGAAGGCTGCCAAAATACAAGCGGCACCCAATGGTGCCGCTCGCTGGTCACCGCCCGGAGGCAGTTGGCAATCAAGCTACGCTGGCAACTTTCCTGGCCGCATCGGCAGCCTGCTTGGTCGCGGCTTTGACGTTTGCCTGAGCCACTTCCACAACCTTTTTGGCAGAAGCTTGTGCCGACTCAACTGCATTCTGACCGGCGGTCAAAGCAGTCTTGAAAGCGGCCACGGCGGACTCTGTTCCGGCCGGTGCGTTCTTGGCAAGATTTTCCACGACGCCAGCAAAGGCCTTTTGAGTTTCAGCCGCCTTGGCTTCAACGGCTTTGCTGAATTCGGCACCGGAGTCCGCAACGATCGTCTGCACGTGCTGTGCGTAGGCAGCAGATTTTTCGGCCAGAGGCTTGAGCAGAGCAGATTGCAGAGCAATTAGTTCCTGGGCATCTTTTGCACCCAGAATTGACTGGACATGGCTGAATGACTCGCCCAAGGCGGCCTTGGAGGCAGCCAGGTTGAGCTCAACCAACTTTTCGAAGCCAGCATAAGCCTGGGCTGTCAGGCCTTCCAGTGCTTGCAGATTGGCTTTGTTTGTTGTGATGAATTGTTCAGCGGTGGTGTTCATTTGAGATTCCTTAAGGTGGTTGGACGACTTTGGCTGCCTGCTTCGTAAATGGCACAGTGGGCTATTTATGTTGCAGTGCAGCACAGGACTAATTGTAGAGAGACCTTGTGACATTGCAATGAATTTGTTGCAGTGCAACAATCATTAGGGATGTTTGCCTATTACCGTTGGGGAGCAAGGTCGGAAGTGTGAAAACGATACGCCAAATTTAGAAGGTTTGATTGGATGCTGCCTTGACCGATTGAGCTTGACCAGTTGCCTGACCTCAGCGCCTTGACGCGGTTGCTGGCACCGCCCAGGCGTGAAGTGCCACAAGTGGTGGTGACCTTGCCCATGTTGGCGTCCTACGACGAACTCATTGCACTGAGGTGACGCTATGAGCACCGCGTCAATTAACATCTCGAGAAGACCCTTGCCAGTGCGTGGGGCGCGTTGTGTGTTGAAATCCGGTCACCCTGGGGAAAACGGATGCGGCGCTTATGGTGCGGCGGCGGGTCCAGCCATGAACGGGTGCATTACGATGGAGTGTGAATGAAAAATAAACTGCTGTGGATCGTTTTTACCTTGGTACTGTCGGTGCAAGGTGCGTGGGCCGAGGCGGGAACATCCTATCCACCCGAGCTAAAAGCAGAGCCGCAAGAGGCCAAGGCGGCCCATTTGACCGCTGAATTGCTGGCCCGGTACCACTACAAGAACGTGCCGCTTGATGACGCCCTGTCGGGAAAGATATTCGACCAGTACCTGAAAGTCCTTGATCCGGAGAAACTCTTCTTCGTTCAGGCCGATATTGACAAGCTTTCGGGAAATCGGACCGAACTCGGCATGGGCATTCTCAAGGAAGACCTCAGCGTCCCGTTTCTTGTTTTCAATCTTTACGAGCATCGTGTGGCCGAGCGTTTCGGTTACGCCCGCGCTCTACTCAAAAAGGGTTTTGATTTTCAGAAGGTCGAAAGTTATCAATACGCACGAAACAAGGTCGCCTGGCCGCAATCCGAATCAGAAATACGCGAGCTGTGGCGCAAGCGGGTCAAGAATGACTGGCTCAGGCTCAAGCTCGCGGGCAATGATGAGCACAGGAGTGCTGAGATACTCGATAAGCGTTATGGCAATTTTCTAAAGTCCATTGGCCGGCTCAAGAGCGAGGACGCTTTTCAGACCTATATGAATGCCTACACCATGGCCATTGACCCCCACACCAACTACCTGGGACCGCGGGCGGCAGAGGATTTTGACGTTTCTATGAGACTCTCGCTGGTCGGAATAGGTGCCGTACTGGCCGAAATTGATGGCTATACGACGATACGGGAGCTGGTGCCGGGAGGGCCGGCCGGGCTCTCTGGGCAGATGAAGATCGGGGATCGTATTGTCGCTGTTGGCCAGGGCAAGGTTGACGCTAT
>JADGRK010000127.1 GCA_017880985.1 Rhodoferax sp.
GCCGCCGCCCGGGAGGCCGTCGCAAAGCGCTGCAACTGCGTGGCCTGTTGGGCGGTGCCCCAGGCCGCGGCATAGGGCTCGGTGTAGAGCTCGACGCGGTCGGCCCCGACCGCCCTGGCCCCCGCCATGGCGGCTGGATCGGCATCCATGAACAGGCTCACCCGCAGACCCCAGGTGTGAGCTTGCGCGATCAGACTCTGCAGGCGATTGGCATCGCTGGGGAAACTCCAGCCATGATCGCTGGTGAACTGGCCCTCTGAGTCAGGCACAAAAGTGACTTGATGGACGGGTAATTTGTGCGCCACCAGCTCATGCACCACATCCATCAAGTTGTGCAAGGGATTGCCCTCGATGTTGAACTCACGCTCGGGCCAGGCTTGCAACAGCTCGGCCAGGTCGCGCACGTCAGCGCTGCGGATATGGCGCTGGTCCGGGCGCGGATGCACCGTGATGCCATGCGCACCCGCCTGCAAGCACAGCGTGGCGGCCCGCGTGACGCTGGGGATGCCCAAGTGGCGCGTGTTGCGCACCAGAGCGACTTTGTTGAGGTTGACGGAGAGCGCTGTCCGCGCCGCCTGGCCGCCCAAAGGCGCGGAAGCCCCCGCGGGGGGCAGCGTATTACACGTAGTGGAAAGCGTGGGGGTCATATCTATAGAGATTGCAGGTCGATCATCATTTGCCGGGTGCGCAAGGTGTGTACCCCGCAATGGTAATTCAACAGCGCGCGCAACTGGGGTTTGAGTTCTGCCATCACCTCCGAGCAGGCACGCAAGGTCGCAGTGAACGGTGCCCGGTCTGCCAGTGACTGCTGCAAGGCGACCCATTGCGCGCCGCTCAGGCTGGCCGCGTCGGCCGCGTTGGTTTGTCGCAAACCACCCTCTGGTACCAGGCTGTAGCGATGCTCCGGGTCGAGCGCAAGCAGCGTCAGGGTCTGGGCATTGAGCAGCGGCAGCAGCCCGATTTCACGCAACAGCAGCAATTCAAAGGCGCGCAGCGCCGACTGCAAAGCCTCACCATGTTCGGAGGCAATCACCTGCACCACATTGGCATAGACGTCAAACAGGCCCGAATGCGGATCGTCGCGTGCCAGCAGCGTCAGCAGGAGTTCATTGAGGTAATAGCCCGACATCAGCGCGTCCCCGGTCGGCATCACATGGCCGCCCTGCCACTCCGCGCCTTTGAGCGTGCGGATTTCGGCATCGCCACCAAACGACACATGCAGCGGTTGCAGCGGCAACAAAATGGGTCGAAAACTCGAACTGGGCCGCTTGACGCCTTTGGCCACCAGCGCAATGCGACCGTAGTGGCGTGTGAATACTTCCAGAATCAGGCTCGACTCGCTCCAGTCGTAGCGGTGCAGCACATAGGCCGGCTCACCCGAGATGCGTTTCGTGGCCACACGAATCAGGCCAGCGCCGGGCCGCCCCAAGCAGGCCTGGGCCCCCGCGGGGGGCAGTGAAGCACATGCAATGGCGAACGTGGGGGCTTCATTTCATTGGTAGCCAAAGCTGCGTACCCGCGCTTCGTCATCGGCCCAGCCGGAACGCACCTTGACCCACAACTCAATGAAGACTTTGGCGTCCAGCGCCTTCTCCAGCTCGACGCGGGTCTCGGTGCCTATGCGCTTGATGCGCTCGCCCTTATCGCCAATCACCATCGCCTTGTGCGTGTCGCGCTCGACCACGATGGTGGCGGCAATTTTGAGCAGGCGCTTTTGTTTGCCACGACCGGCCTCCTCTTCAAACTTGTCGATCACCACGGTGGAGGTGTAGGGCAACTCGTCCCCGGTGAGACGAAACAGCTTTTCACGCACGGTCTCGCTGGCCAGAAATTTCTCGCTGCGGTCGGTCAACTCGTCTTCGGCGTACCACCAGTCCTGTTCGGGCAAATACTTTTCGCAAATACCCAGCAGGCGTTCAATGTCTTTGGCGTTCTTGGCCGACATCGGCACAAACTCGGCAAACGGGTGGCGCTGCTGCATCTCCTGCAACCAGGGCGCAATGTCGGCGCGGCGCGTGACCTGATCGAGCTTGTTGGCCAGCAGCAGGGTCGGGATGTCTTTGCCCAAAACGCTCAGCACCTTGGCGTCGGCCTGATTGAACCTGCCGGCCTCGACCACAAACAAAATCAGATCGACATCACCCACGGCGCCGAGCACGGTCTTGTTGAGCGAGCGATTCAGTGCGTTGTTGTGGCGGGTCTGGAAACCTGGCGTATCAACAAACACAAACTGCGTGGCACCCTGCGTGTGCATGCCGGTAATGCGGTGGCGCGTGGTTTGCGCCTTGCGCGAGGTGATGCTGATCTTCTGGCCGACCAGGGCGTTGAGCAAGGTCGATTTGCCGACGTTGGGTTTGCCGACGATGGCGATCAGGCCGCAGCGCCGCCCCTCAACAGGGCTGCTGACAGGCCCGGCCACACGCATGCCTTTGAGCATGCTTTCAACATCATTTTGCCCTTCAGCCCCCGTATCATCTGCGTGAGCAACTATTGATTTAGGAGCATCAGACGGGCTGACTTTTGATTTTTTGGTGCTTGATTTGGGAGCAGTCATGGTTCGGTTTTTGCCTTGATGGTTTGCAGCATCGCTGCCGCTGCCGCCTGTTCGCCGGCCCGGCGCGAGCCGCCGATGCCGCGCTCTGAAAAATTGAATTCGATGATTTCACATTCGACATCAAAGGTCTGCTGGTGCGCCGCACCCAGTGTGCCGACCACCCGATACAGCGGCAAATTCATCTTGCGCGCCTGCAGCCATTCCTGCAGCTCGGTCTTGGGGTCCTTGCCAATGGCTTCCATTTCGGGGTTGATCTCAACCGCTTTGTACAAGCGCTGCACCAGCCCTTGTGCGGCGGCATAACCCGCATCCAGATAAACCGCCCCAATCACCGCTTCGAGTGCATCGGCCAGGATGGAAGGCCGCTTCTTGCCACCGGATTTGGCCTCGCCTTCGCCGAGTCGGATGACCTCGGGCAAACCCAGGCCAAGCGCCAACTGGTGCAGCGTGTCCTGTTTGACCAGATTGGCGCGCACGCGCGACAAGTCACCCTCGGGCAGCGCACTCAGGCGCTGATACAGCAAATCAGCCACCGCCAGGCCCAGCACCGAGTCGCCCAAAAACTCCAGGCGTTCGTTGTGATCGGAGGAAAAACTGCGGTGCGTGACGGCCCGATTCAATAAGCCAATATCGGCAAATTCATGCTGCAAGCCGCGTTGCAGCGTCGTCAAACCATCATTCAAGCCGACACCTCTTTGCTGTCACGCTAGTTGGAACTGGAACGCCCGGTGTATTTGAGCGTCAAGTAGCCGGGACCGGCCAAGTGAATTTCGCGCTGGTAGGCGAACCTGACGACGATCTTGTCGCCGTCCTTGGTCACGTCAAGGTCCTTGCCCGTGATGGAGCTGATGTTATCAATCGCTGCCGCCCGGTCAAAAATACTGCGCACTTCAGCCACCGTGTTGCCTTCACTGGCCTTGGTCGCCGCTTTGGCGATGGCCTGGTATTCAATCGCCGTGGGCAGAATTTGCGCAGCGATGACGCCGGTGACGGCCAAACAGCCGCCGACCACCAACAGCCCCAAAAATGACATCCCGCGCTGTCTGGCTTTAGACTGAACCATCAACTATTCTCCTGATCAATTGAACGAGCCGATGCGCTTCAAGTTGCTGAAGTTCATCCAGACAAAAAATGCTTTGCCCACAATGTTCTTGTCTGGTACAAAACCCCAGTAGCGCGAGTCCATTGAATTGTCGCGATTGTCACCCATCATGAAGTAGTGTCCTTGCGGCACCTTGCACACCACACCCTCGACACTGTAGCGGCAATTTTGCTTGAACGCAAAGTCATCTGCGCCCGCAACAAAGGCGGGACGGTCATCGTCATTGAGCAGCCGGTGCTGGTGCTGGCCCAGCGTCTCTTCGAACTGCTTGAAGTAGCGCATTGCATCTTCATCAAAGAACTCGCTCACCGACACGGTCTGGATCACCTGGCCGTTGATGCTCAAGCGCTTGTTCAGATAAGCGACTTCGTCACCCGGCACACCGACCACGCGCTTGATGTAATCCAGACTGGGCTTGGGCGGATAACGAAACACCATGACATCACCGCGTTGTGGCGGCGAGCCTTCGGTGAGCTTGGTGTTGATCACCGGCAGGCGGATGCCATAGTGAAATTTGTTGACCAGAATCAGGTCGCCCACCGCCAGCGTCGGGATCATGGAGCCCGAAGGAATCTTGAAAGGCTCAAACAGGAACGAGCGCAGAAAAAACACCGCGATGATCACCGGGAACAGCCCGGCCGTCCAGTCCAGCCACCACGGTTGCGCCAGAATGCGCGCTTTGGCCAGGGCGATGTCCCCATCGACCTGGCTGATGCCGATTTTGCCCAGCTCCTGGCGGCGTTTAAGGTCCTGAGCTTCCAGCAGCGCGGCCGCTTGTTGGCGCTTTGGCAAAAAATAAAAGCGCTCGGCCAGCCAATAGATGCCAGTCACCACCGTTGCCAAAAACAACAGCAGGGCAAAGTTGCCTTCGAGCAGGCCAAAGTACCAGGCACCGGCGTAGCCGGCGAAAGCGGCCAGAATCAAAGAAGTTAGGACCTGCATCAGAAACTTACCCCCACGCTTGTCGTTGCACGTACTGCGCTGCCCCCCAAGGGGGCTCTCACGCCTTGGGACGGCCCGGCGGCCCTCAAACATCCACCTGCAAGATTGCCAAAAATGCCTCTTGCGGCACTTCAACCGAACCGATCTGCTTCATGCGTTTTTTACCTTGCTTTTGTTTATCGAGGAGCTTGCGTTTGCGTGAAATATCGCCACCGTAACACTTGGCGATCACATTCTTGCGCATGGCTTTGATTGTCTCACGGGCAATGATGTTGGCTCCGATCGCAGCCTGAATCGCCACGTCGTACATCTGGCGCGAAATAATCTCGCGCATCTTGGCCACCACCGCACGACCGCGAGACTGCGACTGCGAGCGATGCACGATGATCGAGAGCGCATCGACCTTGTCACCGTTGAGCAAAATATCGACCTTGACCACATCAGCGGCCCGGTACTCCTTGAACTCATAGTCCATCGACGCGTAGCCGCGCGATACGCTCTTGAGCTTGTCAAAAAAGTCCAGCACGATTTCAGCCAGCGGCATCTCGTAGGTGAGCATCACCTGGCGGCCGTGGTAAGCCATGTTCATCTGCACACCGCGTTTCTGGTTGGCCAGCGTCATGACGCCACCGACATAATCTTGCGGCATGTACAAATGAACCGTGACGATCGGCTCGCGCACTTCGTCGAGCCGACCCTGGTCGGGCATCTTGGCCGGGTTCTCCACCATCTTCACCGTGCCATCGACTTGCACCACCTGGTACTCCACGCTCGGTGCCGTGGTGATCAGGTCCTGGTCAAACTCGCGCTCCAGCCGCTCCTGCACAATCTCCATGTGCAGCAAGCCCAGAAAGCCACAGCGAAAGCCAAACCCCAGTGCCTGTGACACTTCGGGCTCATAGCGCAGCGAGGAGTCGTTGAGCTTGAGCTTTTCCAGGCTGTCGCGCAAGCCTTCGTACTCGCTGGCCTCGCTCGGATAAAGACCGGCAAACACCTGCGGCTGGATCTCCTTGAAACCGGGCAGTGCCTGCGTCGCCGTGAAAGCCGCACCGCCGGTACCGGGTTTGATCAGGGTGATGGTGTCGCCGACCTTGGCCGCCTGTAACTCACGAATGCCGGCAATGATGTAGCCCACCTCACCGGCCTCCAGCGCGTCACGCGGCTCATTGGCGGGGGTGAAAACACCCAGACTGTCGGCGTTGTAGGTGGTGCCGGTGGCCATCATCTTGATGCGCTCGCCCTTGGCCAACCGGCCATCGACCACGCGCACCAGCATCACCACGCCGACATAGGTATCGAACCAACTATCAACAATCATGGCACGCAAAGGACCCGCAGGGTTGCCTTTGGGCGGCGGAATGCGCGCCACCACGGCTTCGAGAATTTCCTCAATCCCCATGCCGGTTTTCGCCGAGCAGGCAATCGCGTGGGTAGCATCAATGCCGATCACGTCTTCAATTTCAACTTTCGCATTGTCCGGATCGGCGTTCGGCAAATCCATCTTGTTGAGCACCGGAACGACCTCAACGCCGAGCTCCAGCGCGGTATAGCAGTTGGCAACCGTCTGCGCTTCCACACCCTGGCTGGCATCGACCACCAGCAAGGCACCTTCGCACGCCGACAGCGAACGACTCACTTCATAAGAGAAGTCAACGTGCCCCGGTGTGTCGATCAAATTGAGCTTGTAAATCTGTCCATCGAGGGCTTTGTATTTGAGCGCGGCGGTCTGCGCCTTGATGGTTATCCCACGCTCTTTCTCGATGTCCATCGAGTCCAGCACCTGCGCCTCCATCTCACGCTCCTGCAAGCCGCCGCAGCGCTGAATCAGGCGATCCGCCAGGGTCGATTTGCCATGATCAATGTGCGCGATGATTGAAAAATTTCTGATGTGATTCATCAAGGAGGAGCTTCAAGTGATTGAATTAAAACGTTGCGAACACATAAAAAAGGGCGCGTCGTATTCTGACGCGCCCTGAACCAACAATCATTGGCAACTGCGAAGGTTGGAGCTTCATTGTAGGCAAAAAGCCAGCAAGGTACAGCCCCAAATCCAGTCACCATCAGTCGTTGCAGTGCCGCAACAAGAACTTTATACACAACTTATCAACACGATAGCGGGAGATCCTCTGGACAACGTGTGCGCGAACTGTGGATCGCCTGTGCGTCAATCAAATTGATCCCGCATGGTGGACTTCGGATTTTTCAATATGCCCGAAATCCACCAAGATCGGCTGCTATTCTAACCAAATTTGCAGTCGTTCAAACTTTAAGTTAGTGAGTGCCAACATTTATTCGCAAAAAAGACCTACAAAAATATATTTTTGCCCTGTCTTTTGAGCGCAACTTCGGCAAAAAACTCAGCAGCGCGGTCTAGCGCGCCACGCGAATCACCACAATCTGGGCCATTTCGCCGCGCCGAATCACCACCGCAATCGGCTTGCTGCGGTTGATTCTGGCAATGGCCGCTTCGAATTCCTTGAGGTTGG
>JADGRK010000128.1 GCA_017880985.1 Rhodoferax sp.
TCCGCAGATCGTATCCCGATAACGCCTGATCGGACCGGCTTGCCATACGCAAACCAACTGATTGTCGTATGGGAAGATTAGTGTGCCCCCAGCATGGGCGCGAACTTATGGGGTGAAAGTCCCCTGTGGGAGAAGGGGTTCCCTCGTTTTCAGTGCAAGAAGTGACGGTACGCAAACGCAGCACTGGCGCGGGGTCGGTTCAGAAGATGGTTGATTTTGTTCAGGTTTCTGTTCACTTTCAAAAAGGGTATCGTGGCGGCCCACTGAAGGGGTAACACGATGCAGGGCTGGCAGACGGCGTTTTTGGGGATGCGAGAGCTGTCCCGCGATATCAGCGACTTTGAGATGAAGGCGTTTTTCCCCTTCGATGGCGCCGAGCGCGAGGCCATCAATGCCCGTCGGGGTGACGCCCACAAGCTGGGCCTGGCTCTGCATATTGGTTTTCTGCGCATGAGTGGTCGTCTGCTTGGTGCCTTCCGGGTGGTCCCCGTGACTTTGTGGCGTCATCTTGGCAACGAACTTGGAGTTGACGCGCCGGAAGTCGCCTCGCTGAGGGCCATGTATGCTCGTGGCCGCACGCTATTCGATCATCAGCAAGTAGCCTGCACGGTCCTCGGGTTTCGCTGGATGAGCGAGCACCAACGTCGCTCCCTGGTGCGCGAACTGCGGGATGAAGTGGCCCGCTGCGCCGACCGTGATCAACTACTTGTTCGGGCCCGCCAATGGCTGTACAAGAATAAGCTGGTGATCGTGCACGAGCGAGCCATCCGGTCTTTGATTGCGAGCGCACTCACCCAGCTCGAAGCGGAAACAGGTGCTGCAATTTCCGTCGGCGTCGACCCGGCACTCCTTGATCGTTGGCGAGCATCGGCTGCAGAGCTGCGCCCAGATGGACAAACCCAGCAGAGTTGGCTGTGGGCGGCACCGGCGAAACACTCAACCCGCCAAATCAGCGAGGTACTTGAACGCATCGATCTGCTGTACGCACTGGACGTCCATAAACACCTGGCAGACATCTCCGATCTCATCTTGCGCAGGTACGCACGCCGACTGGTTTCCAAGCCACCGTCTGCCGGGGCCAAGATCAAGGAGCCAGCACGCACCGTGGAGGTCGCCTGCTTTCTGCGGTACTGCCTGTTCACCACCACCGACCAGTTGATCCTGATGGTGCAGCGCCGGATTGCCGATCTGTGGCGTCAGGCTGCGGCCGAGGTTCCGGCGAGCGTCAACTGGGCGGCAATGTACAAGACACTACTGGCCGATCTCGTGGCCTTGAGCGCCGACGGTACCGTACCGGACGCTCAATTGCGCGCGCGTCTTGACGCATTGGTCATCGAAACCCAGAAGCGAAAACCACCGAGTCGAGCATCACTTGTACGCGAGGGCTTGATTGATGGCATTCGCCCAGTGAGATCGCTATTGGTGGCCATTGCAAAACTACCCTGGCAGGCCACTGGCGAGCATCCGGCCATCGATTCACTGGCGAAATTGCGCACCTATTACGCCAAAAGCGCCAGAAAGCTACCCGACGATGTGGTGGCACCAGGTCTGGGAAGGGTTTGGCAGACTGCGATTTCCAGCCTAGATCGGGAGCGGGCGTTTCAAGCATTGGAAGTGGCCACCTTGTTTGCCCTGCGTCGTGCAGTGCGCAATGGATCCGTCTGGATAGAGCACAGCCTGAGTTTTAGGGGCCGCGCGCGCCTGTTCTTCACGGATGAGCGCTGGAAGGATGAGTCCAAGAAGCACTATGCCCGTCTGTCGCTGCCATCCAAAGCTGCAGCGTTCTTAAAGCCGTTGTTGGTCAGAGTAACCGCCGGTGTCGATGCTGTGGCCGCAGCTGCTCGCAGTGGCGTACTGCGCGTTGACGATGAGCTGCACCTCTCAACTTTACCCGCTGAAGACGAAGACCCGGAAGTGACCAAGCTGCGGGCGGCTTTGAATCACCGCATCGGTGAAGTGCAATTGCCCGAAGTGATTCTGGGCGTTGACGCCCAGGTGCGCTTCAGCTGGATCATGCTCGGCCGAGAACCGCGCTCTACCGACGAGCTGCTGATGGTCTATGCCGGCATCATGGCCCACGGCACCAGTCTGACGGCGATTGAGTGCGCGCGCATGATTCCGCAGTTGTCCGCGACCAGTATCCGCCAGGCCATGCGCTGGGCGCGGGACGAACGTCGCCTGAGCCAGGCCTGCCAGGCGGTGCTGGAGTTCATGCAACGCCACCCGATCGCTACTACGTGGGGCCGTTCAGACCTGGCATCCTCTGACATGATGAGCATGGAGACTACCAAACGGGTGTGGCAGGCCCGGCTGGATCCCAGGCGCAACACCCCCTCCATTGGCATTTACTCCCATGTGCGGGACCGCTGGGGCCTCTTCCATGCGCAACCCTTCGTGCTCAATGAGCGCCAGGCGGGCGTGGCCATTGAAGGCGTCATCCGCCAGGAACGGCTTGAGACCAGCCAACTGGCGGTGGACACCCACGGCTACACGGACTTTGCGATGGCACTGGCCCGGTTGCTTGGCTTCGATCTTTGCCCGCGGCTGAAGGAACTCAAGCAGCGGCACCTGTTTGTGCCACGCGGCACCAAGGTGCCCGCCGAAATCGCTGCGGTGTGCGAGGCTAATGTCGACACGGCGCTGATCGAAAAGCATTGGGATAGCCTGGTGCACTTGGCGGCCTCGGTCATGAGTGGGCACGCCAGCGCGGTGGCGGCTCTGGCGCGGTTTGGCTCTGCGGCCCAAGGCGATCCAATCTATGACGCTGGCGTGCAATTGGGACGTCTACTGCGCACGGCATTTTTGGCGGACTACTTTGTCAAAGACGCCTTCCGCAACGAATTGCGGCGGGTGCTCAACCGGGGCGAGGCGGTCAACGCCCTCAAGCGCGCCATTTACACCGGCCGGATCAGTCCGGCACAGGCCAAGCGTGTGGACGAAATGCAAGCAGTGGCCGACGCCTTGAGTCTGCTTGCCAACATCGTGATGGCGTGGAATACCTCACAAATGCAGGCGGTTCTGGATCGCTGGTTGAACCGTCGGCAGGTGATTCCGCCCGAACTGATCGGCAAAATTGCTCCCACCAGACTGGAGAGCATCAACCTACGGGGTGTGTTTCGCTTTCCCGTTGACCGCTATGCCGATCAAATCCTGCCCTCGCTGGGCGTGGCGATAACTGGCACCAATGGATGAAACCGATCACGGTTTGACGCCACGAATCCCGGATTTGAAAGTGAACAGAAACCTGAACAAAATCAACGATGTCCTGAACCGACCCCGCGCCAGTGCTGGGTTTGCGAACCGCCAGTTATTGCACTGAAAACGAGGGGACCCCATTGCAGATTTCCAAGCTGCTTTTTTTCGCCGTGTGTCCGTAACGGTAGAAGCTGCCGGCTGGTGGTTCTGCTGTCACTCTGGTGAGTGGTCACCACTTTGGTGCTCACTTTGGCAGCTCAAAAACCGAAGCTAAACCTGAACGAGGCCAGCTCCCGGCGCCAAACCACACCGTCCTGCCGCACTGCAAGCCACCAAGTTTGCGCCAGCGGTTCCGGTTTGGGCTTGGCGAAGGCTTTTGGTGTCAGTACAGCGACGCACCAACTCGGCTGCGGGTCACGTACGGATTGGTAGACGATGGCGCCCAACTCCGCTTGTCGTGCCGTCCGGGCAAAAGCCTGCGTGGCGCTGTAGTCCGTGGGGTGGGTCCAAAACGCCATGTCGGCACTGAACGCCGGAGTGCGTAAATCCACCGCTGTCGTTGAGATCGCTGCTTCAAAAGCAGTGTTTGCCACCGGTTCAATGCGATCCAGATCGACGCAGTCTTGCAGGAATCGCCAGCGCCAGTAGCCGAGTTCGGCGCAGGCCGTGTGCACGCTTTGCGCGCCGTAGAAGACGCCTGGATCGGTGGCGGAGCGAAAGCGGGAGCCGCCTTTTCTGGGTGCGTAGCGAAAGGGTGTGGCCAAGAGGTAATCAAGCGCAGTGGTTGATGCTGGCTGCGTCGGCTTGCTTCCTTCGAGCAAGGATTCCAGCAAGTCTTGCTCCACCGCGTCGTCAACGATTTTCATCGTCGATGCGGTGTGCTGCGCTTCAACAACACGCCAGGCGCGTTCAGTCCAAGGCCTAGCCTCAGACAAGACCGCGTGAGGCATCCAGGTAGTGGACGACACGAACCAATCCTTCGGTGTTGCTGATGAGGTCGATGGGGCGGCCGTTGAGCCCGAGGTTCTCACTGGCGAGCCATTTGCGGGCCGTGGCTTCCTCACCGACGATGGAATCGAGGGACCGGAAAGCTCTGACGAAGAGTAGCGCGAATTCCCACTCCTTACGGTTTTCCTCCAACATATAGTCGCCCGCGTAGAGGCGGGTGACGGTGGAAGGACTCAGACCCAACACTTTGGCCAGCAAGGAGCGGTTGATACCAAGTCGCTCGGCAGCGCGGGCTACGGCTTTGGAAAGCACAGCGGAGGCAGAGGCGGTTTTTGCGCTTGGTTTGGCGGCGGCAGTCATGGCAAACTCATTTTCTACTGTAATTATATTGCAGTTATCTTTCTACTGCAAGAACTTGCTACCTATCACGCCATCGCGGCGGTCCGATGTTGGGCTTTGCCCTGCCCTGCTACAAGTTGCTGAACAGAGCCTTCACCAATCAAAATTGGCTCTTTGGCGCCCAAAGAAGAGGCTAAATAATCGGCACGAATGCCCGCCTTGAGCTTTACTGCTTGGTCAATCAGGGCATCGGCTACGTTCTCCTTGTTGGGCAGCTTAAGTTCATTATCTTCATTCTGATAAAGTCATCCCGAGAGAAAACAGCGTGATCCTTGGCGAGGGTTCGACGATTTACTCATGGAAGCGAGGTGTCGACTGTAGAATTTGGCCAAATCAATAACGTAGAACCACAAGGTCCAACGCAGGGGATCCCTTTATTTTCACCTCGCTTCCCGAAGCGACCTACAAGCGCCTGCCAGCAATGCTGGCCGACGCACTGCCGGACGATTTCGGCAATGCGCTCATTGACGCCTGGATGGCCGACAGGGGTGTTTCCAAGGATCGCATCACGACACTGGACCGGCTGGCCTACATGGGCAAGCGAGGAATGGGTGCCCTGGAGTTTCGCCCCGCACGCGGTCCCAACACGTCGTCAAGCACGGCGATCGATCTTGCCCGGCTGGTAAATACCGCCCGCCTGGCAGTACAGGGCGAAATCGACACCGACGCCCATGCCCACGCCGCGCTTACACAGATCATCCAAGTTGGTACATCGGCCGGTGGAGCCCGCGCCAAGGCCGCTGTAGCCTGGAATGCGGATACCAACGAGCTCCGCGCAGGTCAGTTTGAAGTGCCTGATGGGTTCCAACACTGGCTTCTAAAGTTCGACGGCGTCGGGCCCGACAAGCTGCTTGGACCTTCAACGTGCTACGGTCGCATTGAATTTGCCTATTACCTCATGGCGAAGGAGGCCGGCATTGACATGTCCCCCTGCCGATTACTTGAGGAAAACGGCCGCGCCCACTTCATGACCCAGCGGTTTGACCGATCAGGCAACCAACGCCACCACATGCAATCACTTTGTGCGCTCGACCACCTCGATTTCAGACAAGTCGGCACCCATAGCTACAACCAGTTCTTTAACGTCATGTCCAGGCTCGGGCTTGGGTTAGAGGCCATGCGGCAGGGGCTCACCCGGATGGTGTTCAACATCATGGCCGCCAACCTGGACGATCACTCAAAAAACATCGCTTTTCTACTGCGCGAAGGTGCCAAGTGGGAACTCTCCCCAGCTTACGACATCACCCATGCCCACAAGCCCGGCAGCAAATGGATAAGCCAGCATCTTATGGGCGTAAACGGAAAGTTTGCCAAGATCACCCGCGCTGACATACTGGCCGTTGCTGAGCCCTACGGGCTTCGCTTGCAGGTGAGGCCGATCATCGAAAAGGTCAGTGCCGCACTTGATCTGTGGCCGAAGTTCGCCGACGCCGCCGGCGTGACGATGTCTGAACGCAAGAAGATCGCCAAGGACATCGCCACATTTTCCAGTCTCATCAAGCCCTAAGGAGTTTCATGCGGGAATTTCACAAAGACAACGTCATTCCATCAGGCGACTGCGTTTGGGTTTTCGGCTCAAACGAGAAGGGCGCGCACGGCAAGGGCGCAGCCAAGGTCGCAAAAGTGAATTTTCACGCAGAGTACGGAGTAGGGCACGGCCCGACCGGCAGGGCCTATGCAATTCCAACCAGAGACAAGCATCTTGCTTTGCTAACGTTGCCAACCATCGGCGAATCTATTACTGGATTTTTGTTGTATGCAAGTGAGCATCCTGCAACAACCTTTTTTGTGACCAGGATTGGCGTTGACGTCACTGGCTATAGTGACCTCGAGATTGGACCGCGCTTCGTTAAGGCACCATCAAACTGTGTTCTGCCTGAAGAATGGAAGCCGTTCTGCAACAGTCACCAGAGCCAGGAACAGATACCTCGAAGAAATCACGCTTTGGAGTCCAGATCATGAACGATGTGAAATTTGTGATTTCCGTGGACATGCGGGAACAGCGGTCGGGGGTTACCAGACAACTCGAGCGCAGCTCGATAGTCACCGTCAAATATGCCGATCTGGCCGTAGGGGACTCCGTCTTGTCCGACGAAGTTGTCGTTGAACGCAAGGAAGCCACTGACTTCGTTTTGTCCATAATGGACCGAAGATTGTTCGGGCAAGTTGCTCAGATGAAGGCAAGCAGTGCGTTCACGGCATTCACCCAGAGCGCATGCTTTTCTTTCTGAAAAAAGTGGCGCGATGAATACAATGAAGCGGTTTGCAACCAGCCCCTACCAAGGAAATACCATGCTGACGACCAAGGCCTATGGCGCACAGAACGCCACCTCGCTGATTGCCCCACTGGAGATCAACCGTCGCGAACCCGGTCCCCACGATGTGCTGTTTGAAATTCTGTTTTGCGGTGTCTGCCATACCGATATACACATGTCGCGCGGCCAGTTTCCAAGATCCATTTTTCCGATGGTACCGGGCCATGAGGTCATCGGCAAAGTGACCCAGATCGGCAGC
>JADGRK010000129.1 GCA_017880985.1 Rhodoferax sp.
CCACCTTTAGGCCGCCGACTAACCGTCACGTAGCCATGGTGCAGCAGCGCCACATGCTGCACCACCGGTAACCCAAGCCCGGTGCCGTCGCGCCGGGTGGTAAAAAAAGGCAAGAATATCTTGTCCAGAATATCCGGGGCGATGCCCTTGCCATGGTCGCTCACGCTGAGCAGCCAACCCGGCGCACCACTGTCCGGGTTCAGCGCTGGGCTCAGTGCAATCACGATGGCACCTTCATCCGGCGTGGCCTGAGCCGCATTGATCAGCAGGTTAAACAGCGCATGCCGGATCAGAATCGGATCCACGGTCAAGATCACGGGCCGCTCGGGCAGAAGGGTTTCTACCGGCAGCTGTCGGCTCTCGGTCTGACGAAACAGTAAAACCGTCTCTTCGATCACTTGCGCGATGGGAGTCGGCCGGCTCTCAAAACTTGACACTTTGGCAAAACGCAGCATCGACTGGATAAAAGCATGGCAATCTGCGCCGGCGCGGTGAATCTCCTTGAGCAACTCGCGCGTTCGTGCCGGGTCATCGGCCTCACGCGCGGCCAATTGCGCCAGGTTCACCACACCCACGAGCGGATTATTGAGTTGATGGGCAATTTCACCCACCATCGTTCCCAGCGCGGAAAGCTTTTCAATTTGCAGCATGCGTTGATGTTCAGTTCCAAGCCGCAGCAACTGGTGTTCAAGGTCGTGTTGGCGCTGGTAGTCCTGCTCGACCCGCTCCAGCGAAAAGTAAAACAGCGCCAACACACCGGCACCCGACAGCAGGCTGAGCAGGGTTACCGCCAAAACCGACCTTTGAAACGTTCCTTGCAGCGCTGTGATATCGCGCATCACCACCAGGTCACCAATGCGGCGTCCGCGCGCGTCTGCAAGCGGCAGCATCGCCAGATGCAGGGCGCGGTTCCCGTCTTCGAAGACTTCGGTCGCGCCACCGCGCAAGCTCCCCAAAGCACTATCGTTCAACGCGGCAGGCACTTGAGGGGTGGTCTGTGCCACCATGACTTGCGTGTCAAAACGATCCCATTTGCCTTCCCGCCCAAGCAGCGCCAAGCCTTGCTGCCACTGTTGCGGCAGCAAAAACCGCTTGTCCACCATGACAAACAAATCCACCGACAAGCTGTCCCGGATCTCCTGCACCAAGTACTCAATTTCTTCACCAATTTCCAGATAGCCCAGCACGTCATTGCTGCGCCGCCATGGCATCACCAGCCGCAAGGTGAGTGTTCCCAGCGGCCCGAGCTCCAGCCCATGCACCGCAACACCCTGATCGCGTGCCTGCGTCGTGGTGGCACGGTCAATCACATCGCCATACTCCTGCGGACTGTGCGCGCGCAGCACGTTGACCAGGTCGGGGCCATTGAAATACAAATGGGTGATGCGATGATCAGCGCGCAAGGTCTCAAACAACGGACCCGCTTCGCGCATCAGTGCGACGCGGTCGCGGTTGGCAAAAGCGGTTTCAATGGCTGAGTTGCCCATCATTGTCCGCAACACCGCCTGCATCAAATTGGTATCTTTGCCCAACTTCTGATCAACCAGTTTTCCCACCGCCGCCACGCGCTCACTCAAGGCACGGTCACGCACCCGCACCTCCAGGTAATACGCCGTTGCCACGAACGCGCCCAGAATAAAAATCAGCACAATCGCAAACGGCCAGATAAAGGCCGCCTTGACGCGTCGGGGTTGAGTGCCAACAGATGAGGTTTTCAAGCGCAAAAGTGTACTCACCCAGGACGGCTTGCAAACAAAAAAATAAAAGTCTGCAAAATGCGATAGATTCCAACACTTGATCACGCCTCATCCAAGCAACCACGCACCGCACTCCCATGGCCAACTCTGCCATCGCCAGCCCCAGACTCGCCAGCATTGAGCTGGCCCGACGCACCGTGCTGCAAGAGGGCACTGCGCTACCTGCGCCGTGGATTGCGCCATGGATTGAGCGTTCGTGGCAGCGCTGCCTGCGGCTCGGGTTGCAGCCGCATCAACCGGTTATTTTTGATCCGGTATCGAGCCAACAGACGCGCCGTACATTTGAGGCCAACCAGCAATTGGTTCAAACCGCCAAACCAGTTCTGGAAAATCTTGGGCGCGCCATTGTCGACACGCGCTACTTTGCCATACTTACCAACCGCGAGGGTGTGGTGGTCGATGTCAGTGGCCCGATCGACCGCTCGGACCCGCGCGCTGACACCCTCACCCGGATTGGCACCGACCTGTCCGAGCGCAGTGTCGGCACCACCGCCATCGGTGCCGTTCTGACCGACTTGCAACCGGTGTGGCTGCACCGCGGTGAACATTTTTTCTCCTGCACTTCGGTCTATAGTTGCGCCGGTGCACCGCTGTTTGGGCCGGACGGCGCCTGCGTCGGGATGCTCGATCTGACTGGCATCGATGCGCTGGAGCGACCCGAACTCAAACACCTGGTGACGCAATCGGCCAGCAAAATTGAAAACGCACTGCTGCTGGCGCAGAACCACCGCCTGACGCTGCGCCTGAACTGGCCCGGCAACGCGGTGGGCAGCGACGCCGACGGCATTGTCTGTCTGGACGGTGATGGCTGGTTGACTGGTGCCAACCAGATTGCACGTCAGATGGTCCCCGGGTTGGTGGCGCCTTGGCAAGATCCGGTGCATGCGAGCGAGATGTTTGGCGTACCTTACCAGTTGCTGTTTGACGCCGCGCGCCGTCCCGAGGCCGCGCTTGAGATCCCCCTGTGGACTGGCCTGCGGTTACAGGCCTTGCCGATTGAACCGGCCCATGAGCAGCACCGGATTGGCGCTGGCCACAAAATCCATGCGACCCGGGGTTTGCCGCTAAGAGACATTGAGAGCGCCCTGATCCGCAAGGCCGTCGAGCAAGCCCGGGGCAACGTGGCCGAGGCGGCCCGCGCCCTGGGCATTGGCCGCGCCACGGTGTATCGCAAGCTCGGGCAGCGGCCGCAAGCCAAATAGCCGCCTGCGCTGTTACGGACATCTGGACTTCTTTGATGCGTCGCTTTCTAAAGAAAATATTCTTCACCAGTGCCGGGTTCGCGCTATCGATTTCCTGCCTCGCAGACCAGGCCCAGATTGCCGTAGCAGCCAACTTTGCCGAGCCGATCAAGGCCATCGCCGCCATGCTGGAAAAAACCACCGGCCACACCCTCCAGGTCACGCTGGGTGCCACCGGCAAGCTTTATGCACAAATCAAAAACGGTGCGCCGTTTGACGTGCTACTGGCAGCCAACACCGCCATCCCGGCAGCACTTGAAAAAGACGGCCTGACCAAACCTGGCAGCCGCGTCACTTACGCCACCGGCAAACTGGTGCTGTGGTCGGCTGACGCAACCAAGGTGGATGCCAATGGAGATATCCTCAAAAAGGGACAGTTCCGCAAATTGGCCTACGCCGCACCCAAAATCGCGCCCTACGGCGCGGCGGCGGTGCAGGTGATGGACAAGCTGGGCCTGCAAGCGGCGCTCGCCCCCAAACTGGTGCAAGGCGAGAGCATTGGCCAGACCTACAGCTTTGTGTTCACGGGCAACGCTGAATTGGGCTTTGTGGCGCTGTCACAGGTGTTAGAGGGCGGCAAGCTCAAAAGCGGATCGATGTGGGAAATTCCGCAAGCCCTGTATCAACCCATTCAACAGGACGCAGTGATACTCAAACGCGGCGCTGGCAATGCAGCAGCGCAGGCACTGATGAAGCTACTCAAAAGCCCCAACATCAAAGACCTGATCGGCTCTTATGGGTACGACATTTAACGCGACCTTCTCCATGTTCTTGCTCACCCAATCTGACCTGCAAGCCATTGGTTTGACGCTGCAGGTGGCGGCCCTCACCACCGTCATTTTGTTGCTGGTGGGGACACCGCTGGCCTGGTGGCTGGCGCGCACGCGGTCGTGGTTGAAGAAGCCGCTTGGCGCACTGGTGGCGATGCCGCTGGTGTTGCCGCCCTCAGTGCTCGGGTTTTATCTGCTGGTGTTCATGGGGCCGCAGGGCACCTTGGGGCAGTGGACGCAGGCGCTGGGCCTGGGATTGCTGCCTTTTACCTTCACCGGGCTGGTGGTGGCCTCGGTGTTGTACTCGCTGCCCTTCATGGTGCAACCGGTCCAAAGCGCCATGGAGGCCATGGGCTCGCGGCCGCTGGAAGTGGCCGCGAGCCTGAGAGCTTCACCCATAGACAGCTTTTTCAGCGTCGTCGTGCCGCTGTGCAAACCGGGCTTTGTCACCGGGGCCATCATGTGTTTTGCCCACACCGTGGGCGAGTTTGGCGTGGTGCTGATGGTCGGCGGCAACATCCCCGGTGTCACCCGCGTGGTGTCAGTGCAGATTTACGACCACGTCGAAGCCATGGAGTATTCGGACGCACATCGGCTGGCCGGCGTGATGCTGGGCTTTAGTTTTGTGGTGCTGTTGGCACTGCATATGTACACTGGCGCACGCCGCAAGGGTGCCACTGCATGACACCAGCATTACAGTTGCAGGCCGTGTTGCGACGTAGCGACTTCACATTGAACGTCGATATTGCCTTTCCTGCGCAGGGCATTACGGCACTGTTTGGCCCATCGGGTTCTGGCAAAACCACTGCGTTGCGCGTGCTGGCGGGGCTGGAGCCACAGGCTCGTGGCCGGGTAGTCGTGCGCGGCGAAGTCTGGCAGGACAGCGTGCATGGCATCTTCCGCCCCGCGCATCAACGCGCTCTGGGCTATGTGTTTCAGGAAGCCAGCCTGTTTGAGCACCTGAACGTGCAAGACAACCTGATGTATGGTTTCAAACGCACCCCAGTTGCCCAGCGCCGCCACGCCTGGGATCACACGCTGGCCGTGCTGGGCATTGGTCAACTGCTGGCGCGTTGGCCGCGCGAATTGTCCGGCGGTGAACGCCAGCGTGTGGCGATTGCCCGCGCGCTGGCCGCCAGCCCGCGCCTGTTGCTGCTGGACGAACCGCTGGCGGCACTGGATGCAACACGCAAAGCCGAAATCCTGCCTTACCTGGAGCGCCTGCAAGCTGAGCTCGACATGCCCGTGATCTATGTCAGCCACGCCATCGATGAAGTCGCGCGTCTGGCCGACCGTCTGGTGCTGCTCGACGCGGGAAAGGTCACGGCGCACGGCTCCACCGCTGCCCTGTTGACGCAGCTCGACTTGCCGCTGGCGCATGGCGACACCGCCGGTGCGGTGCTGAGTGTCACGGTGATCGGTCACAACCCGGACGACCATCTCAGCACCACCGGTTTTAGCGGTGGGCAGTTAATCGTTCCCCAGCAAGCTGCCGTTGTCGGCCAAACGCTACGCATTCGGGTGCAAGCGCGTGATGTGAGCCTGACTTTGCACAAGCAAAATGGCACCAGCATCCTCAACATTCTCAGCGCCACGGTCATCGCACTGTCCCCCGACGGCCCGGGCCAGGTGATAGTGGCACTGGATGCCGGTGGCTGCTCCCTGCTCGCCCGTGTCACCACCCGATCCGCCCAAGCGTTGGGACTCGCGCCGGGGTTGGCGTTATATGCCCAGATCAAGGGGGTAGCAATATTGGGATGATCAATGGTCGAAAGCGTCAAGAAGTGGCTTCAAAAGCTTCCACCTTTGGTTCGCCACCGCACAGACCACTTCTTCAAAAATATTGATAATGAATTAGAAGTAGTCAAATGAGTTACCGGCACAAAATCTGTTCGATTTTTTTGGGTGAAAGGAGACTGAGATGAAAGCGATGAGCGGGCAATCCAGTTTTTCATCGCCCGTAGTCGTGCCGCTCAAGGTCACTCCCGGACGCGTGTCGGTCCTGTTCGCCGTTGGACTTGCGATGCTGTTGAACGCTTGTGCCAGCCCGCAGTTCCAGACCAAAACCAAACAAAACATTCCGACCACTCAGGTGTTGGCGATTAATCTGCAGTCCGACGATTTCGGAACCGGCGGTATCGCCTTTATTACACCCTCTTCGGTCACCGGGCAGGAAGAAGACAAGCAAGCCCTGGCACTCGCCTTTACCGAAGTTTTACTAAAGGCCCGCCCGGACCTGCATGTCGTGTCCCTGCCGCAAACACTGAGCGCGGTCAATCGCATGGGGCTGACGCGCGATTACAGGCAGATGTTCGAAGACTACCGCTTGGCTGGCATATTCGACCCGGAGGCTCTTCAAAAAGTGGCCGGAGCTACCGGAACGCGTTACTTGGCGCAACTCAAGCTTGGTTCGTTCCGACAGGAATCCAAAAACCGATTTGGCTTGCTGGGGCTACGCGTCCTGGAAACCAAAACCAGCACCATTCGGCTATTCCTGCAGATCTGGGACAGTCATGATGGCTCGGTTGCCTGGGAAGGTGCCCAGGAGTCAACCGTGTCGCATGAATCGCTGGCTGAGGAATACGTTTCCATGAAAAATATTGTCCAGGAATCGGCGCGCGATCTGGTGGCGCATTTGCCGCAGCCTGGATTGCCACGGCCCGACATCGTGGCAAAAATACCTGAGCCGCGCGGTCTCAACGTGACTTCGCTTGACGCTTTTCAGCCGCGCAACGCAATGCAGCATCCAGCGCATCCATAAAATCCCTGAATTTGATTGGCTTGGTCAAATACCTGAAAAACCCGGCCTCCATACCCATCTCGATGTCACGCGGGAGGGCGTTGGCCGACAGCGCCATGACCGGGATATGGGCGGTTGCCGGATCTTCGCGCAAGACTTTCAAAGCGCCGAAACCATTGAGGCCCGGCATTCTAATATCCATCAAAATCACGTCCGGCTGATGGGCACGCGCCAGCTGGATGCCCACATGACCATCGCTGGCCGTCAATAATTTCAAATCGCTGCGCAACGCGACGAATTGCCCGACCAGGGCCAAATTCATCGGATTGTCGTCGGCATAAAGCACTGTCCGTTGGGACGACAACTCATTCGCCGCCACATGATCCTGTTCATCTGCGCCAGTCTCGCCGATGCTGCCAGACAAGAAATTCGGCGCGCTCGACGCAGCCAGTTCGAACCAAAATACGCTGCCGACACCCACGCTGCTTTCGACGCCGATGATGCCGCCCATCAACTCGACCAG